>JABMQG010000490.1 GCA_013203365.1 Planctomycetota bacterium
GAGCGATCCGGTATCCCGTGAACGCTTACTTTTGGCGGAGGGTCCTTGGGCCGGCGAAAAAGACAGCGGTCCCGGAGGTCCCGCGCCACTTTAGCGGTTTTTCAGGCGCCAGCGGGTGCCCATGAGGCAGGTTTTCTCGCCGGATTCGTGGATTTGATAGTAGACGGTGATGATACTGCCGTCTGCCAGTTGGGTTGAGGCGGGATAGCCCAGGTCGCCGCTGCCGGCAGCGGCAAGTTTGATTTCGTTGTCCACGTCCCAGGTTTGTCCGTTATCCCAGCTGACGCAGGCATATTCGCCATAGGGTGCGAGGCGGCGCCCGTAGACGCAGATGATCGCGTCATTCTTGAGGCGTATCAGGTGTGGGGGGTAGCCGAGCAGCGGTGTGGCTTTGGCAACGGTCCAGGTTTTTCCGCCATCGTTACTGACAGCTTGGCGCAGGTAGTCCTTGGTACCGTCACGCTTTTTGGTTTTCGGGTCGGACCAGTGGTAGCGAAACTGGGCGACCAACGTACCATCAGCGGCTTCGACCACATGCGGCTCGTGAAATCCGGCGATATTATCTTCGGGATCAGCTTGGATTGAGGCAATTTGCTGCCAGGAGCGACCGTCGTCACGGGATTCCTCTACCGTGAGTTCCGTGTTTTTGTGCGGGTATCGTCTGCCAACGTAGAGTAGGCGGCCGTCGGCCAGTTCGATGGCTCCGTGCGGGGCTGAACCTTTAGTCTTGACCGGCGTGTCCCATGTTTTGCCCCCATCTTCCGAGCGTCGGGTCCAGTAACCCAACCACTGTTCGCGTATTTCCGGGGTCAGCTTTTCGGCGTGCAGGCGCCACTGATTGAGAACGGCCTCGCCTTGGAGGTTCTTGAGCCAGGAGCTTCTGAGCGAGCCCTCGAACGCCAGGGACGTAAACCAGGCGACCACGAGCGTGCCTTTGGCAGTCTCGATGATTCCGGCATCTCGGTCGTCGAGCGGCGTATTGCAGATGGAGACCGGTTTGGTCCAGGTTTTGCCGTCATCCGCGCTGCGGACGACTTGGACCTTGCCCCAGGGACAGACGTGTTGGTCTCGATCACCGGAAAAGGCTGCCAGCAACTCACCGTTGCTTCGCCGGCAGATGGTCGGCCAGCCGATGTATCTGCCCTCCTGTTTGCAGATGACGCTGATCTCTTCAATGGTTGCGACATTTTGGTCTGTCGGCACTTCGTGAAGCATGCGGATCCTCCAGTTTTCTGGCGGCTCAGATTCTTTTCCTGTTACGGTGAACTGCTCGAACTCAACATCGCCTTGGCTTGTATACACGCCGGCAAACCCAGAGGCAAGTTCGTTGTCCTCGCCACTCAGCATTTCTTTGCCATCCAGGGAGACGGTGATTTTGCCGTCGACCAGCTCGGTCCGTGCTTCGTACCAGCGCTTGGTTTGCAGTGGGATCTTGCGTCGGCGTGTGATTTCATGGCGGCCACTGGCCACGTCATTGCGGGAGAGGATAATTTGGTTGTTCTTCGTGTCGTAATGCACGAAGTAAGCTGTACGTGAATTGCCGGAGCGCAGAATCAGTCCTGCTGCTTTCACCCCGGCGCCCGCATCGCTGACGCGGAAACGCACACGTATGCTGGTGTTGCTGAAGGCCGGTCCGCGATAGAACGCCCAGCTTTGGGCCGACAGGCAATTCAGGCGCAACGTGCCGTCGTGCCACTCATGACTGCCGCCCTGAACGGTCCACTGATCCGGTTGGGTAAAGGGGGTCGGTCTGGGCTGGGCGCGGCAGACTGCCAGTGTGGCGGCCAATGTCCAAAGTACAGCAGGAAGTAATCTTGGGGTATGCATGTTTGAGATCCCTCTTCTTTATCCATCAAGTATATTGCGGTGTCCGCAATTGCACAATTACCCCGCATCGATTGGTAACCATACCCCGTTGGTCTGGATTTGCCTTGGTTGGTTGTTTGGCAGATACCTGTTTTCAGGCCTGATGCGGAATGCGCAACTACTGTTTTTTTTGGGTTGCTGTCGCTAAATTATGGGTTTCGGATTACACTACGGATGATGCACTTCTGTGTTTATTTCAAGATTGCCGCGGATGGCGCTTGCTACGGATGGATTTGGGAAAGGTTTACTTGGCATGAATATCACGGACTTATTAACGCCGTCCTTGATTAGGGTAGGGTTGGAGAGCGAAGAGAAGGATGAGCTTTTTGAGGAGATGGTGCAGCTTTTTGTGGCGAGTGAGATTATCCACGACCGTGAGGCGGCCCTGACAACCCTGTTCGAGCGCGAGGCAAAAATGAGCACTGGCATCGCTCGCTGGGTGGGTCTTCCTCACGGGAAGCTTGCTGAGGCGCAGGAGTTGCTCATGGCTCTGGGCGTTTCCAAGAAAGGAATCGAATACGATTCCTTGGACGGAGAGCTGGTGTACATTGTTCTCATGGTGTTTGCCGAAATCGGCAATCCAGGTCCGCATATTGAGGCCTTGGCCGAAATATGCAGGCTGTTTTCCATACCCGGCTTTACCGAAAAGCTGCGTGAAGCGCAGACTGCCGACGAGGTGCTTTCGATCATCAGGAGCGAGGAGTGATGGACGATATCCTCCGCCGAATGCTGGAAGTCGAGAAGCAGGCCGAAATGCTGATAGCAGAGGCCGAAGTGCGGGTCGAGGCCATTGTGGAGGCCGGTCGCTCCCAAGGTCTTGCGC
>JABMQG010000491.1 GCA_013203365.1 Planctomycetota bacterium
GGTGTGATGGTGCAGTACGTTCATCGTGGCCTCCATGCCAAGAAGGAAAGTCGGGCATCCACAATGAACTGTCGGCACTATCCCAATGTATGCATTAACTTATTGCGCTGCGTATGAGCCAACCAATATGGCGACCAGGGGCTCTTAAGTGCGCTAACCTTTCCGCAATGAAATAGGCGACAGGCGGTTAAGAAACATGGCGAGATGAACTTGATGGATAGAAAACAGAATCCAACGTTCATCGCCGCCGTCGGAATAGCGATACCGCAGCAACGATGCCGAACAGGGTTATTGACGCCGGTTCGGGGGCCTGGACGGCGAGTTGCGCCGGGTTACGGTCCAACGCCTGGACCTCATTTATGTACCAGGTAGCGCCGCCGGTCGGATCTTGGAGATACCATCTTCCGTTGCTGGGTGAAACGGCGAAATAGCGCAGCCTATCAGGCGGGTCTTCAGCGTACTTGTCGTCGTCGCTGCTGGTTGCCCAGATGCCTGCGTACCCGTCGTCGTCGTATTCGTATCCCCAGACGACGATCGTATGGCTGTGCCCGCCGCTGGTGAGTGCGGCCGCCACCCCGTAGCCGGCGTGAAGGTACTCGTCGATTGCCGACATGGCCAGTGCGTCGGATTGGCCGCGGTAGAAATACTCGCTGAAGTCATACTGCCCGGCCAGGAACGCCCCGCCGGCCACGTTCACGACAGACCAACCGTCCCAGTACTGCGTGGGGTTCTGACCGTCAAACCACCATTGCCAGGCATAGCGCATAAGACCGCCGGCGTTCGTCCAATGCTCCAGCAAATAGTCGAAGGTTTGGTCGGCGTCGTCAAATCCGGCAACTTGAGCCCATCCGGTCCAATGCAGCACGCCGGCAGCACTGGCGGCCCAACACATCTGATCATCATCGCCAGTGACCGGGCTCTTTTCCACGTCCGACCACATGCCCCCCCACTGGTCATAGCCGAAGTAGCTGGCTGAAAAGACAGGGCTGGCGATGGCTGTTAAGATTATGCAGACCAACACAGCATGCTTTTTCATGCCGCCTCCTCCGTCCCGAGCAAGGCCGACCGGTTGTCTAGCCGTACGTCATTATACCTCAAGAACCACCAGTATGGTGGCCTCAACAACCGCATAATTGTGTGAAAGGCCCATCCAGGGGGCGGACAGTCCCTATATCTTGCCCAGGTTCCACTTGGGTTGTGATATCACGGATTGTTCTTCGTCGGGGCCCGCTACGATGCCATCCCCTTGCGCTTCCCCACGGATAAAAGAATGATGCCAAACGAGGAAAACGCAAAAAAAATGCCGGGGGAATGTGCATGGATTCCCGGGGCGGCGAAGAGGATCTCTCCTTAGGAATACCTTTAGGTTCCCCGGCGGCAAGGTTGCAACAAGGCATTGTTTTTCAATGTCTTACAGCCTCTAGCCTCGTTGCGTCATCGGGTTCGGTGGCCGCAATGGGGCTCGATTCCCCGGCAGAATAGCAACCAGTCGCCGCAAGAATTGTCCTTGCAGACTTGGAGGATTTGTGCTACATATAACGATTGTATCGCTCTGTGTTGTGGTGTATCGGTTGCTCAAGATAGTTGCGCAAAGCTCAGCTCAAACGGGAAGGGACTTCCGAATGGTCGCTGTGCGAGGCTGAAAGGCCGGGTTGATCGCTGTGGCTATGCCTTGAAAAATAAAAAAAGAGGGCGAGACAATGCTGCTCAAGACATTGTCGTCGCCCTTCGCCTTGGTAGAGACTCCATTTTTTATGAGGCTTGTTCGCGAGAAGCCACCGGAGGAGTAGTGGCTGGTCCTTAGGGGCGCTCATCTCCATATAGGCTCGCGACTAAAATCCTCAGGATCCTCTACCGCAAAGGTCTCTGCGAGACTCGCCCGATAAGGTAGGGGGGCGTCAACGGTTGCTCAGACCGATGATATGTCTCACGTTGGAGAGGCCTTTGTGTTTTCAAAGCTTCGGCAAGGCTATGCGCAGGTTCTGAGGGTGCTTGCCAAAGCTGAGCTACCAAATACGGTTTTCAATGCCCAACACTGCTGGGCCGGCAAACCAATCGCACCTCGGCCAAGTGCCTCGGCTGCTTGCGGAGGGCGGCTGTTTTGCCGTTTGGCCCTCCGTCCCGACCCGATCAAACGGGCCGACGACTCGCATGAAAAGCTCGCCTATTCTCTCCGGACAAACGTCCCGGTTCTGATTGTCAGGGCATGTCCCAACAGCGCACGCCATTCGGCATCATCTATGGCATCAGCAAAGAACATCGCTCCCGCACAACGAGCAATCCTCTCTAGTTCCGTCTCGCCCAGCCCGCCGACAATAGCGATCGAGCAATGCGACCAAAACCTTTTGAGCCAAGCCAGCGCCTTCTCCAACTCCGCAGGGGTCTGCGTGTCGATGAGGACCACCAACACTACATTCCCTCGCGGGCAATTCAGTGCGAGGTCCGCCACTTGGCGGTAGCGCAACAGACAAACAGAGCTAACCTCTTCCGTCAGCTGAGCTACACGGACTACCTCCGCCTCATCTTGGCAGATCATCACTACAAGTGGCAGAGACCGCACCGAGGCGTCCAGGCGCCTGGTACTCTTGCCGCTTCGTTCCATGTTCCCACTCCGCTTTTTATAGTTGCAAGGCACGTGCCAGGCAGCATTGTTGGCGGGCATGGCTTTGTAGCATGCCCTTGTGTTTGCACTTGGAGCTTCTTTATTAATTGGATGGCACCAACCGGCCCTGCTTGGCGCAGCAGAATGCGACAGAACGTTGTCGCATTCTGCATCATTAGACTGTCGCAAAAAGCGACAATGTCGCAACCTGCGGCAGACGGCCATTCGGTGAGCGCGTGTCCCTTAATGCTGGGCCTAAGTGTGAGGGCCCGTTGCCACCGCCATGTTATCGGTCAGTTGGCGGCGGGCACATGAGCATCGAGTGGCTTTGTAGACCATTCTCTGATTGCCACGCTCTGCGCGAATCGGAAGGATAGTGGCCAAGGCGACTTTCTTTTGGTTTGAGGCAGAGGGGAACTGTGGCGGTGGGTTGCTTTCGGGTCATCTGGCGTCTTCAGGCTGCATCGGAAACCTGTTTCGCCTTCCTTGCCAGCCGACCCGACGCGGCGCCTTGGGACGCCGCCGCATTCTGTTAGGGGCTCTTACATCCAGACAGGCTGGGGGGCTCGGCGTATGCCGTAGATGCGTATCTTCCGGATTAGGGTGCTTCGATGGATGTCCAGCAGCTTGGCGGCGGCGGAGCGGTTCCAATTGGCGTACTCGAGCGCCCGTCGGATGGCTTGTTCCTCCACGTAAGCCAGCGTATAGATCCATGGGGTGTTATCGACGGCCGTTACCCGGCCTGGGGCCGGTTCCACCGGCAGCTGAACAGGCTCACCTTCGATACGTTCGGCGTCCCATCTTTGCGCTCCCGGGGGCATGGGAACCATGTCCGTCGCGTAGAGCCGTTCGATATACGCGCAAAGTTCACGGACATTGCCCGGCCAACCGTATTGGCGCAGTTGACGCCGAGTCGCTTCGCTCAACTGGACCACAGACCGTTTGTATTCTTGGGCATACTTGCGAAGATAGTATTCGACCAGCGGGTCGATATCTTCGACCCGGCACCGTAGCGGCGGCACCTCAATGCGAACTATGTTGAGCCGGTGATATAGGTCGGCGCGAAAACCACCGTCTTGCACCAACCGCTGCAAATTGCGGTTAGTACTGGCGATAAATCGCACGTTTGCACGGATAGGTTTGCACGCCCCGACAGGGGTGACCTCGTATTCCTGCAACAGCCGCAACAACTTCGGCTGCAAATGCATTGGAGTTTCCGCGATTTCGTCGAGGAGCAGGGTGCCTTTGTCCGCCGTCCGCACCATACCCAGGGTTTCACCAGCCGCACCGGTGAAAGCGCCTTTTACGTATCCGAACAACTGGCTCTCGAAGAGGGTCTCGGAAATCCCTGGACAATTGACGGGCACAAATGGTCTGTCACGTCGCGCCGATCGAAGATGAATCCGCCGCGCCAGCAACTCCTTGCCCGTTCCACTCTCCCCTTCCAGCAGCACGATGCAGTCATTCTGTGCCACCGCATCTACTGCCGTCAGTACCTGCCGGAATAAGCGGCTTTGGCAGACGAGCGTAGGGAGTCGAATCCCGTCGGTATAGGGAAATTCACTTACCGACACGCCGGATTTCTGAGCATTTAAATCCATGAGCTATAACGAATCAACAAATCTGAACATGAGCAATGTGGACTGGGCAACGAGGCTGCCATGAGCGAAATGACCTAAGGCAGTTGATACATGTCTGCCGTGTGACGGTCCTCACTATTCCTCCGTCCACTGTCCATATCCCTTATACCTGTAAGCTCCCGATTTGACAAGGGCTAATTCCCGCGAATTCAAAAATACAGCCTCACTGAAAAGCCCAAACGGCGGCCAGCATGGCCGGTGCGACGACCGGGTGGGTGTGCCAAGTTAATACGGGTAAACACCTTAGCGACAATCTTCTTTCCAACGCCACCGTGTTGTTAGAAAAGGCTCCGGCACAAACAGCCGATACTTTGGATCGCAAGGCTATGTGGCATTACACAGCCCAGCCGGTCACTCGTCTGCGAAGATGTTATGCAAGTGCGAGAGTCTATTGAGACTTATCAAAAGCGGGTGTTGCCGTCGCATGAATAGGTCCAAGGCAGACATTCGAATTGCCCTGCAGGCCAAGGCCGTGGTGGTGCTGGCCTTGGTCATTGCCACCACGACCCTGGCGAGTGGATGGGCCTACCACCGGCTTGTTTCCGAGTGGGTCCTTCAGGGCCAGCTTGACGAGGCGGCCCACCTCGGCAACGCCTTGCGCATGACCGTAGCAGAGGCCCTGGCCCGCCAAGACCTTCAGACCATTGGGCAAGTGGTGAGTGAGTTTCTGCA
>JABMQG010000492.1 GCA_013203365.1 Planctomycetota bacterium
ATGTAGGCGGACGCCAACAGGCACGCCGCCAGCAGCAGCAGCGGAAAGGCCGGCAGTCCGCTGAACATCAGCATGCCCAGGAACGCCGCCGTCATCACCATTGCCACCGGTCGATGCGACAGTTGTTCGAACAGTTCCTCGCCGAGGTTCGACTTGGCGGTTGACCGCGTAACAATAAGGCCGGCCGAGACCGAGATAATGAACGCGGGGATCTGGCTGACCAGTCCGTCGCCGATGGTGAGCCTGGTGAACAGCTCGGCGCTGTCGGCCATCGACCAGCCATACTGGACCATGCCTACGACCAGTCCGCCAATGATGTTGACCAGGGTGATGATGATGCCGGCTATGGCGTCGCCGCGGACGAACTTGCTGGCACCGTCCATGGCGCCATAGAAGTCGGCTTCGCGTGCGATTTCCTCTCGCCGATGTCGTGCCTGTTCCGCATTGACGAGCCCGGCGTTGAGGTCGGCGTCGATGGCCATCTGCTTGCCCGGCATGCCGTCTAGTGTGAATCGTGCGGCGACCTCGCTGATGCGTGTGGCGCCTTTGGTTATAACGACGAACTGGATAACGACCAGGATGATAAAGATCATGAATCCAACGACCAGCGAGCCGCTGGCGACGAACTCGCTGAACTGCCGAATGACTCCTCCCGCGGCCGACATTGCCGTCTCAATTGCCCGGCCGTTGTCGCCGGCGGTGAGGATAAGTCTGGTGGTAGCCACGTTGAGCACGAGACGAAACAACGTGGTGGCTAACAGCAGGCTGGGAAAGACGCTGAACTCCAGCGGGCTGGTGACGTAGATTGTCGTAAGGAGGACCACCGCCGCCAGAGCGAGGTTCATCACCAGAAGGATGTCCATCAGCACCAGTGGCAAGGGCACGAGGATGACGAAGATCAGCGCAACGACCGCTATCGGGAACACCAATCCCCGATGCCGATGAAGCAGCATTGCGGCTCGACCTGTCTTCGTAATTGACCGGGCCATCTTATCCTTTTCCTGCAGCGAGAACGAAACCGTCTGCTACTGCGTTCACACCAATCCTTCTCTCAACTACCAGACCAATTCATCGTTCGATCCGGCCGGCGATTCCGTACACAGCCGGCGGATGCACTCATACGCTCAACTTTCCGTCAAACCTCGGCCGGTATAAACCGGCCTATCCTCTTGTGCTTGGATAACTCATACACGTACGCAAGTATTTCAGCCACGGCCTGGTATAACTTGACCGGGATCTCGTCTCCGACTCTGCAATTTTTGAACAAGGTCTGTGCGATCGCCTTTCGTTCAACGATGGGCACGCCGGAGGCTGCGGCGATCTGTCGGATCCGAATAGCCATCAGGTCCGCTCCCTTGGCGAGCACCCTGGGGGCGTTCATGCCGTCCTTGTACAGCAGGGCCACCGCCAGATGCGTAGGGTTGGTCACCACCACGGTGCTTCGCGGTACGTCCTGGCTCATTCGCTGCATCGCCAGTTGCCTGGCCACTCGCTGCCTGCGTGAGCGGATTAGCGGATCGCCTTCCATTCGCTTGAGGTCTTCCTTCAGGTCATGGCGAGTCATCTTCATATCCTGCTCGTTCTGCCAGCGTTGGAACAGATAATCCAGAATGGCCAGGCCAAGCAGGACCACGCCAATGCGGATGCTCAACAGGAACACCAATTCCCCACCGATGGCGATGAGTTTTCGGTGCCCGACCCCTGATGAGGCCATGATCTGGCCCATCCGTGAAGCGATTGTCATATAGGCAATCCAGCCGATGATAAAGACCTTTCCCAGGCTCATCACCAGCCGAATCAAAGATCGCTTGGAAAACAGGCGTTTCAGGCCGGACAGCGGGCTGAGTTTGTTGAGATTAGGCTTGAGCGGCTCACCCGTGAAGAGTATTCCCACTTGGAGCAGATTACTGAGCAGGCCGGCAATCATTACGGTCATCAGCAGCGGCGCCAGGACCATCGCCACCGACCAGCCGCACATTCGAACGGTTTGGCCGATACTGTTGATGTCCCATGGCGCGGCATCGCTGGTGCCCAACATCTGTCCGAGGAGCTTGCCAAGGACCGCCAGAATTTTCGTACCCAGCAGATTGAGCGCGAGCAACGCCCCAAGCAGGCTCACCGCGGAGGAGAGGTCCTGGCTGCGTGCAACCTGCCCGCGTTGGCGAGACTGCTCTCGCCGTCGCTGTGTCGGGGCTTCAGTCCGTTCGCCTTGATCGTCTTCAGGCATCCGTGCCTCGTTTTAAATATTCACCCGTTACGTCTAACCGGCGTTCGGGCCAATTCCAGCCTCATCCAGGGCCTGGAAAGACCCTGCCCAACTGAACCATCGTGAAAGACCATGCCTGTTCCATCAGCGGGACCATGCTCGCCACGGACACGGCCAGCACTATTGAGGCTACCATGACACGTATCTGGAACCCTGCGGAAAGAATATTGAATTGCGGCATAGTCCGCTGAATCAAACCCATCGCCATCGACGAGAGCATCATCGCCACCAGCACGGGGGCCGCGACCTTCATCGCCAGCACAAACGATGCCGTCATCAGCGAGACGATCATACCTGCACCTTTTGCATCGAGCACGGCGTCGCCGACTGTAAAGCTCATCAAAGGAACGTCTCGGAAGGTATCCATCAGGCCACGAACCATCACCCTATGCCCCCCTACGGCGAGGAATATCGCCAATGCCGTAAAATGGAGCAACGCACCTAGCACATCCGTATTTGCCTCGGCTAACGGATTGAACACCTCTGCCAGCGAAATGCCCATCTGCTGGCTCACCTGCTGGGCGGCCAGTTCGATGCCCAGGAACATAATGCTGGTTCCAAACCCGATCACGGCGCCGGTGAGCATCTCGCGTGCCACACCCAGCACAAGCGCAACCCACTCGGTCGGCATCGCCACGGGGCGGGCAAACCGGCACGTCACCGCCAGGGCGACGACGATCGTTACGATCACCTTGACTTTCCCCGGGATAGTCGCATCGCTCAGCAACGGGGCGGTCAAGAACATGCCGGCTATTCGAAAGATCACCAGCAGCAGCGTCGGAACCCAAGCACTATATGCGACAAGTTCATTCATGCGAACTTACAATCCATACCATGAGTTTTTTTACGGCAAGGTCCCCAGCATTTGCCTGGTGAAGGTTAAGAGTCTCTCGCCTGCCCATGGGGTGATGCTGACGGCAACCAGCAACATGGCGATAATCTTTGGTACGAAGCTTAGAGTCTGCTCCTGCACCTGAGTCACGGCCTGGAGCACACTGATGGTGACCCCTACGACCATGCCAGCTATCAGCACGGGAGCCGCCACCATAAGCAAGAGCATTACCGCCTGTCTTGCCAGATCCACTGCCTGTGTTGAATCCATTGCCGTGCCCGCCTCGGTGTGCAAAAGACGTTAGCCCTAATAACATCTCTCGCATTCATTTGTTTTAAGATTCAAGTTTTCGATTCTTATTCCATTCCAAGTCGCAAATTAACAGCCATAAGTCAAATATAATCTCACCCGAAAC
>JABMQG010000493.1 GCA_013203365.1 Planctomycetota bacterium
CCTCGGCGCTGCCCTTGCCCACGTCGCCGTAGCCGCACACCAGGGCTATCTTGCCGGCTATCATCACGTCGGTGGCGCGCTTGATGCCGTCCACCAGCGACTCCCGGCAGCCATAGATATTGTCAAACTTGCTCTTGGTGACGGAATCATTCACGTTGACGGCCGGGACAAGCAGCTCGCCTCGCTCCAACATCTGATAAAGGCGATGGACGCCGGTTGTCGTCTCCTCCGAGACGCCCTTGGACTGTTCCACCATCCTGTGCCAGAATCGATCGTCCTGCGCCAGCGTATCGGCCAGTATTAGATTGACGACGGCCAACTCCTTGTTGTCGGTCGGCTCATCGAGAATGGCCGGGTCGTTCTCGGCGGCATATCCGCGATGCATCAACATCGTGGCGTCGCCGCCGTCGTCGACTATAAGGTTCGGGCCCTGCCGGTTAGGGAAGCTCATCGCCTGCTTGGCGCACCACCAGTACTCTTCGAGGGTCTCGCCTTTCCATGCAAACACCGGCACGCCGGCCGCCGCAATAGCTGCCGCGGCGTGATCCTGCGTCGAAAAGATATTGCACGAGGCCCATCGGACATCGGCGCCCAGTTCGACCAGTGTCTCGATCAGCACGGCAGTCTGTATCGTCATATGCAAGCTGCCTGTGATCCTCGCGCCGGCCAGAGGCTTGGCGGAGGCGTATTTCTGCCGGACAGCCATCAACCCGGGCATCTCGTGCTCGGCGATGTCAATCTCCTTCCGGCCGAACTCGGCGAGGTCGATATCCTTGATCTTATACTTGCCAGCCGGGCAACCGTCTGAACCCGAACTGATGGTCCGCTTCGATGTCATAGCTCGTCTCCAATCTGCGCCTTATAATGTGGTTTGATCAATGCAGTATATCTGCGCCCTTGGCACCCCTAGGACCACCCTACTCTTGACGTATTCCACGTCACGTCCAGAAATCGCTGTCCAGTTCCGGCACTTCGTCGATGACGGTTATAATAAACCGGTTTGCCTTGCCGACGTCCTTGACGCCAGGAGCGGTTTCCACGCCGCTTGAGACGTCAACCGCCCACGGCTGGACCATTCTCATCGCAGTGACGACGTTCTTGTCGTCCAGCCCGCCTGATAGAATGATCGGCGGCAGCCCGGCCAGCACCCCGGCCTCTCTGGCGTCGCCGACCAGTTCCCAATTGAACCGTTCGCCCGTGCCGCCGTAAGAGCCGGTCTTGTAGGCATCCAGCAGAATCGCCGCGACGCGCGAAGGCGTACGCACCGCCCCCAGCCAGGAGCGAACCTCAAGAAGCCACCCTTCATCGCGGATGCGGAAGGCCTTGATCACCGGCCTATCCAACTGCTCAACTATCTCCGACGGCTCCTCGCCGTGCAACTGCAAATAATGCAGCCGCACCTTCTGGGCCACGCGGTTCATCACAGCCGCAGGGGCGTTGACAAATACCCCCACCGTCGAGACGAACGGCGGCAGAACGTCGGTTATTGCTCGGCCTTGCTCCGGGCTGACCCACCGGGGAGAGTCGGCGAAAACCATACCAACGGCGTCCGCCCCGCAACGCGAGATAGCCACCGCCTTGGCCGGCTCCCGCAAACCGCATACCTTCACACGCACCCGTTTCATCAGGGCAACTATAGTCGATCCGACTCGCGACGGCTAGAAAAACAGGATATCACGAAACCATTGGCAACGTCACCCCCGACGACGTATACTTTGGCCGACGGGAAGAGATTCTTGTTCGTCGAGCCACATTAAAAAAACAAACGCTCGCCCGGCGTAGGGCGGGCAACTCCAGACCACCATCGCCGACGATTACGCCATCATCATGACCGGCCCGATAACCCGGGACAGTGGGGCTGTTGAAGAACCCCCTGTCCATGGGTATTTAGGCGGCTGTTTTCAGATTTTCAATGTTTCGGGACTGAATCCGCACGAAATAACTTCTGCAAGCCTGTTCGGCACCGTGGCGGCGGAATCCAAATATTCCCATCAACGCAAATCCCAATAATAACGCCGCCAGACGCTTCAAGTTCATTACGGCGGCGGTCAGGTAAGACTGAATCGCGACATTCGCCAATCCACGGCGGGCAGCGCGGCGAAGGCCGTGCTGAGTTTTCGCTTCCCCATGAACACCCTCCACACGCCAC
>JABMQG010000494.1 GCA_013203365.1 Planctomycetota bacterium
AAAGCCATTGCCGATGCTTTGAAGATCGTTACCGACCAAGACACACAAGGATGGTTCTCCTCGTGCGGCTATGTTGCAAGATAATCGTGATATGCTCTAGAGCAGGAGAGCGTGGAAAGGAGAAAGTAGAAAAGGCGGCAGGGCCATCATAAGTGCCAAGGCTTTTGATGGCGGAAGAATTGCTCTCTCCGGTCTCCTCTCTACTTTCTACTCTCAAGCCGTTAGAATGCCGGCGGGGGTTTGCTGGAGGCCCTTAGCTTCTCATCAGAATGGCGCGGTCCTGGTCGAGCATTTCTCTCATTTTCTTGATTGCGTGGATCTCGATTTGCCGGACGCGTTCCTTGCTTATTCCGATCGCCCGGGCGAGTTCTTCGAGCGTGGCCGACTCGCCATGGTTATTGAGACCGTAATGGCCGATGAGGATGGCCCTCTCGCGCGGCGAAAGCTGCGCGAGCACAGCGTTGATACTTTCGCGGATTTCAGGGACTGAGACCTTGTTTGGATCGTAGCTGGCCAGGCCGGCGGCGACGTCGATGGTATCTTCCTGCCCGGTTTGGAACCGGCCCAGCCTGTGCAATTCTCGAGGTACGGAACGCGCGAAGTTTTTCATAATGGCCCAGCTGGCGTAAGTGGAGAACTTGAAACCTCGAGCGTAATCGAATTTTTCGACGGCCCGCATGAGTGAAATATTCCCATCGCTGATAAGTTCGAACAGTTCCTGCGGGCCATTGAAGACGTGTTTGCGGGCGATGCTGACCACCAGCCGAAGGTTGGCGCGTATTATGTAGTTCTTTGCGGCGCCGATCTGCGTAAGGATGGACTCTATTCGAGTGACGTGGCTCATTCGCACGTGTTTCAGGTCGATTTCCTTGCGCAGCTTGTCTGCGAGGTACTTGAGATAGTTGTACTTTCTGAACAGGTGCTGCTCCTGCTGTCGAGTGAGCAGGGGCACCTTGTAAAGGCTTGCCAGGTAAGGCGGCAGATCCTTGGGTGGTCGGATGGTTCGTCCGCTCGTCTCGGCCGGGGGTACTGGGCCGAGAATCTCGTTAACTGCCTCCGGGTCGTCGAACTGCTCGTTGTAGATGCAGTCCAGTTCCATCGACAGAAGGTATCGTGCCCTCATTTCGTTGACGACGCGATAGATGCTGCTTCTGGTTCGGTTGAACCGCTCGGCCAGAACCGAGACGCTGACGCCGTGGAGAAAGCTGTGATAGATAACGCGTTTGGTCACGTGGTCGAGCGAATCGGAGAGCTTTGGGAAGATCGCCTCCTCCGGGTGTGCCTTGTCGTGATTTCGAATGGTGTAGCGGATGGTTTCTATTGCTCGGCTGGTCTTTGCGGCGATTCGTCTGGCGACGTCGTTGAGGCAGCAGTCGCAGAAGTTGGCCATTCGTTTTGCGCGGCGGATGATGTCTCGTTGTTCGGCGGCTGAGAGTTTTCTGAATTGTGTCGATCTGGTCAGTTGTTGCGGATGTCTGGCGGCGAAGGCGTCAACACTGCTTTGCAGGAACGCGGTGCGCCGCTTGCCGTTGGGAAACAACATCCGCCGGGCGACCAATCCCTGTCGGCACCAGCGTTGGATCGTCTTGCTGGCCACGTTGAAATGCTTGGCAAGCGATTTGATGTCATATACAGGCTCGTCGTAGAGGCCGACGCTGTAGTCGAAGCTGTCGCCCATATCGAGAATCAACGTTTGCAGATCCTGCCGAAGATTCTCGCCGTTGAGGGGCTCCATCACGGTGGCTGGTGAATGGCGATACCCGGTCAGACGAAACACGACGAATTCATAGGGGTAGTCCTTCTCTGGTACGACCAGGTTTGCCAAGTTCTCTGCCGCGTCGATGTACCCCTTTCTCAGGCGCAACAAGCCGATGGACAGTTGTCTTGCCAACTCGGCCATAGAACGGTAAGTGTACGTCCGCATTCCGCACCCTTTCACGGCGAACAGCCCGACGAACGTCAAGAACGATGTAGACCAAATACTTATCCCTGATACTATCCTATAAACCAAGTATCCCAGGAATGCAAGTTCCTTCGCAGGCTGACGTGAAACCTCCCATGGCCGCAACGAATACAGACATTGGGCAGACGCTCAGATGCAGGAGGGGGGGAGCGAACGTGCAGAGGGTGGCTTCGCAGCAGGTAAGGCTTTTTGTTGAAGTAGGTTAGATCGGTTGAGGATCCGATGGTGTGGTCTTACGGCCGTGAACGAGCGACGCTACCGGGAAGGAAGGTAAGGCAGACAACAGCGTTGTCTTGTCGGCGTTTTTTTATTGTTGATGTAATTGGAACCGACAACCGCATTTCGCGTACTCGTTTGCACATGATCCGCCAGTAGTTTACCCAGCGGCCTGGATAGAACGGTTGAGGCGATAGACTGGCTCAAGGAAGTAAGGTCTTTCCGGATGATCGGCAAGGATCTGATTGACCAGTTCGCGTGCCTGATCGAGGAACGTCCTGTCCGGCTGATTCCGGCATTGGCTCAGCTGATATAATCCCATCATTGCAAATGCCTTGGAGGTTTGATACATCCACCTCGTGGCGCGGTTATCCAGTACGGGCGTCCTTTCGAGAAGGCGCTCGGCCACCTCGTCGTAGGCCTTTATGGCCGATTCGTAGCCTTGGCCGGCCTCTTCGATCAGTTTGGCAACGTCCGGAACCAGTGCAGCGGCTTGGTCGATGGCAGGGGGAACCGGCAAGTGTAGAATTTGGCTCAGCTTCTCGATACGCCCCGCCAGTGATTGGACGTGGCGTGTCGCCTCCAGCAACTCCCGCTGCAGGTCGGCCAATTCCAGGGCAATTTTACCCTTTCGGGCCGTGGCGCCGGCCAATTCGCCCCGGCTGCTCATCGAGGCAAGTATTGGCTCGAAAGCTGATTGGGGGTTGTCCGACATGACTTTTCTGGCGTCGCTGCCGGACTTGGTGATTCCCCGCAAGGCCATGTCGTTGGCGCTGGCCGCCTGCTTGTAGGCCTTGGTTGCCAAGTCTTGCTGCCGGCAGGCTGCCGAGAAGGCCTCGAAGAGCATATTCGCCGTCGGGGCCAGTTTCGTCTGGACTTGTTGAACCTCCTGCCAGAGTCCTTCGCTCTTTGCGCCGGTCTCGACGGAGCGTACTGCCAAGGCGTCCAATTGCTTGGTGAGGGCTTCAATTTGGCCTGTAATGGAGGACAAACGTGTGTCGACAACTTGGAGTTCGTCCTGGGCAGTGGCGACCTGGAATTTCAGTTCGCCTAGTTTTTGGTCGTTCTGGTCGATTCCTTGTTCGATCTGCTCGGCCTGAGTGAGCAGTGAGAGAGTTTCCATGTTTCTAGCGGATCGGCTCGCATCACGTAGCTTAGCCGCGGTCATCTGTTGGGACTTGGCGCTTTGCGCAAGCGTTTGGATCTGGCCATTCAAATCGTCGCACTGGAGCTTGATCTGGAGCCTTCGCTGAGACAGGCTGTCTCGCTCGGCTAGGGCGTCCTGCTTGAGTTGGAGCAGATCGGCGTGGTCCGACTCGGCCAGTTTTCCGAAGAAGCCGGCTAGTGCGGCGACCCCTTCGGCCGAGTCGAGTTGCAGCCGGGCCACGTGCATTTGTGTCATCGCATCTGCGATGTGTGCACGTGCGACGTTGCCATGATAGCTGCCCGTTGAGCATTGGACTTCCGCGAGCAAGGCATAGGCGGGGGCCTTGGCGATGATGGTGGCGTTGGTGTTTTCGGCAATCGCCTTGGTCAGAATCTGCTCGGCTGTCTTTAGTGCGGCCAGGGCCTTAGGCCTTTCCGCCGTCCGTTCGACAGCGTTTGTCTTGTCAGGCTGGGGTGTTTGGCCCAGGAGGACGACTGCGCGAAGGTAGTGTCGCCGGGCCAGGTCGACTTGTAGGGCAATCTTTTTTGCCGCCTGATCTTGCGCAGATTCGCCGCAGCCAGTGACGACGATTGCCACAGCGGCGTACGCTGCAATCACAGCAATATTACGCACTTGTTCGACCTCCCGTAACTCCATGTTGCCCGCGGCTTGATCGCAAATGGACGGCCTGCAGTAATTAAAAGTAGTAAAATAAATCCCGGCGTTTCGTTCACCGGTGAGGCTTTTTTCGAGGCCACCGGCGGAGTATACAGCTTTTTTAACACATTCACCCGAGGGTTGCAATGTTCGGTCTTCACAATCCACCGGCGATTTTCGCCTCCGGGTCCAGGGGTGTAGCGTGTAAGCAGGCATCGGCTGTGGGTAGGGGCCAAGGGCCTTGGATTAGACGCCTTATGGCCAACGGCAGGGTCGGATGCAAGAGCATTGTTGGGGCGGAGGATGGAACGATTGGTGATTGGGCGCAACGTTTCGAGCCCATACTCGCTTTGGCTTCGACGGCACAGGCAATGGCAAGTTATTGTAGAGGCTGTCGGGAAAGTTAGACGGGCCATTAAGAATTTTCTAAAAAAAATAGGAAACTGGTTGATTTAGTGCTGCATGCGACGTAGTGTATGTTTAGTATGTTCGGAAGCGAGTCAGGAGAGTATCGCTTTTGACCGTTCTATGGCGCGGGCCATAGTGGATGCGAGGCAGATAGCCTGCCTGTGGCAGGGAGTTGCCCGCATCAGTTTCGGGGGTTGATGGGAACCTGGGTCGTTTGTTTGCCGGGGGTTTTATTTGTCTATCCTCCTTCATAGGGCAGTTTGAGTACGGTTCCACTTATTTCATGCCGAGCTGCGGCCACTGAAGTCGAGTGAAGTTCGGCTATCGGGAACCGGTGCTGCCAAACCTGTTGGGGTTCTGTCGTGTTAGCTGCGCCTCCAGGCGTGCGGGTAGATGGTGTGCGCATTGGAAAGGTGAATTGGAATAAGTGACTGAATAAGGACGGCCACATGGGCCATCGGCCTGGTGGGCGCCAGGGGAACGGTCAGGTTTAAGGAGATCGAGATAACAGGGTCCGTACCGTAACGGACCCGGACATCCTAGCCGGGCGAGGTGAGAATCGCTCACCGGACCCGGCGTTTTCCTCCAGCCGGTCGGCCGACACGCCTGCAATGCCCACCCCTCGCAGATCCCACTCGGTCGGCCGGCTTTATTTATATTGCCCCGAGCGAGGAGCACTTCATATTCCGTCCCTCGGCGTGTGCCAACAAGCCCAATGGCCAGGACGGAAGCGTCTTCGAAGGTTACGTTATCGACCGACAGGATGCCGGTGCCGGCCCCTGGTGCGACGGGGTCTTCGACAAGCGTCTCCGCCGACCGAAGCGTCTCCGCCTCTTATCGTCTTGCCAGCTGAGAGAGTAGAGGGTGCGAACTGCGGAAACCGCTTGTGTGAGGCAAGGTTTTTTGCTAACCCAAGTTCAGACCGTGCCTTGGCAAGGGCGTTGTCGGTCTTAGCAGGAGCAATCAATCAAGCGACGTACTGACAGGCTCATCAGGCCGACGAAGATATCTGCCGTCGATGACGAGCACGGCAAAGAACACAGATCAAATGGGTTTTGGCTGGGATCTATGCCCTATGCCGACGGCGTATCAGGGCCATGGAAGCCAGTGCCAGCAAAGACAGCGTGGCGGGTTCGGGAACCGGCTCGCCGCCGGTTTCAAAACAGCCCACGAAGAGCGAAAAGTCGAAGATGTCCACGTCAGCGTCGCCATCCAGGTCACCATCGTCGTACGTCATGCCGTTCTTCGTGCCATAGTTAGGCTGGAAGATCACAAAGTCGAAGATGTCTTTGTCCCCGTCATGGTCGAGGTCGCCGACAAGAGCGGGGTCGGGAATCGGCTCGCTGGCGGTGAAGGTTTCCCAACAGCCCACAAAGAGCGCAAAGTCGAAGATGTCCACGTCAGTGTCGCCGTCCAGGTCGCCATCTTCGAACGTCATGCCGCTCGTCGTGCCGTAGTTAGGCTGGAAGATCATAAAGTCGAAGATGTCTTTGACTCCGTCATGGTTGATGTCGCCGAGAAGGATAGGGATACAACCCTGATCCGTTGTAAGCGACTCGCCTGGCATTACCTCGTAGAAAAGCCCATTGCCATCATCCGACACGCTCCCTTGAACCGGTGACACGCAGGCCAAAAGCGTGGCTGAGGCAACTACAAAGAATGCAACTACTTGCGTGCGGTTCATGATCTGCTCCTTTTCTCTAGGTGCAGGTGTCGTGATCGCTATCTATCCCCAGCCGACCGGGGCCGGCATGGCCGGTGCGATGTATCTGCGCCAGCGAAAGTTATAGCATTGATAAGAATCGTAGCCCTGCGATTTGCTACCACAATTTTCCTCAGTATCCCCCAAGCAGGCTGTCTTGTTGACGTCTTCACGTACACAGAGCAATCGCCCGGCTGAGCCGGAAAGCAA
>JABMQG010000495.1 GCA_013203365.1 Planctomycetota bacterium
CTACTACACGACGCTCGCGGGCGAGTTTCAGAACTCCGACAGCCCCTACGGCACGTTCGACAAGGGCGGCAACGTCTGGGAGTGGAACGAGGCTATTCTGTACGGGGCGTATTGCGGCTTGCGGGGCGGGTCGTTCCTCAGCCACAGCATCGACACCCTGCACGCGTCGTACCGCTACGGCAACATCCCGACGGGTCAGATCAGCTACATCGGGTTCCGTGTCTGCGAGGCACTTGAGCAAATCATGGGCGACCTGGACCACGACGGCGACGTGGACATATTCGACTGGGCCATCTTTCAGCCCAATTACGGTACAATGAGCGACATGTCGTATGACGATGGCGACCTTGACGGTGATGCCGACGTGGACATGTTCGACTGGGCTCTTTTCCAGCCTATGTATGGGATTGGGACCGACGGCGAGCCTGTCCCAGAGCCTCTGACGCTTTCCCTCCTGGCCCTGGGCTGTCTGCGGTTATCCACCGTCAACGTCACGCCTGACCGCCGCTGCTGGCATCAGCCGGATTTGTGGTATCGGAGCCGGGGTGTTCTAGCTTGCGGATGCAGGCAAGGAAGCTTTCGCGGCAGCCCGCGATACCATCGGCCTTTTCGGCCAGTTCTTTCAGTCGCCCGCCGTTGGGTCGATCCCCGGCGGCTTAGGCAGGGCTTTCTTGCTGACTTCCAGCGCCACCATCGCAACCTTCCGTGAAGACTTGCTGTTTGTGCTCATGGTCCATCATCCAGCACCTCAGGCCCTATCGCGCAAGGCCTATGCAGACAAAATATTAAGGTTTTCTTCAGAGCAAGTGGTTTGGGGAAAAAGCCAAGAGAGATCAACAAGACAAAAAGATTTTCGGCACAACGAATTGGCGGTACAATAATGTATGTCGCTGCCAAGCGGCCTATAGTACGCCCGGATAGTTGGGTCGGCGAAAGTGACTCGTGCGGGTCTGTGTTAATCATGCTTCAGCCTTCAGCAGGCCAATTCGCTCCGGAGCAGGAGTGTGCATCTCGTTTGATGAGTGAAAGCAAGGCAACAAGTTGCACGTCGCCGGCGTGATCATGGCGAACGTGCGGTTTTTCTATATCGTTTCAGTATGCTGTTTGTGAGGAGAAGACCAAAGGAGTCTGTTTCATTTCAGCTCATCGCCTGTTTAAGAAGGAGAAGGGAAAATGAGCAAGATTAATGTGGTTGGTGCAGTATTGTTGCTTGCGGCAGTGTCGGCCAGTGCCGCAAGCCCGACGTTGGGTACGCCATTCCAGGTCAACACGATAATGGGAGCTTACATCAGTTACATCATCGGCGGTGACAACTTGATTGGCATGGCAGACAATGGTGATTTCGTCATCACCTGGGCGCAGCTCGACGGTAGCGGCAGTGGAGTTTACTACCGCCGATTCAGTGCCGACGGCACGGCCAAGGACGTCGTTCAAGTGCCGGCCAACACACAGATTGCCGGTGAGCAGGCCTGCGTGTCACTCGGCGTGCGAGGCGATGGCTCGTTCGACATCGGCTGGACGACGGATTACGATCCGACCTTTAGCCTCAATTATGAATCCGCTGTAATGCGAGGCTTCAACGCCGACGGGACCCAACGTTACGCGGAGCAGGTTGTTGATGCTGCGGAAGAGATATACGACCCGGGCAGCAGCACCTTCCAAAAGTTCTCCAAAGGCTTGCACGGCAATGGTATTGCCGTTAATGACTCCTACACCGAGTTCCTGTGCCGGGGTAGCTCCGCAAATGTTCCTGTTTCACAACACAAGTGGCGACCTGGCGAAATGTCGACAAACGGGACCATCACCGACTCGCCGGATACATGGGTCATGGCGGCCTGGGAGAATGACGGGTTTCACAACAGTGCCATCGCAATGAACGGCAACGGAGACGCCGTGGTGTTCGGCGGCCGAGGGCAGGCATGGGAAAACAACTGGGCCCGCCGCGGGTGCTACATGGTTTACGATAGGGCTACACAGACCTGGTACACCGATACCGCCAATGCGTCCGGCACCCCGCTTTCACCACCGGAAGATGTTCGCCGGACTAACTTCTGCGACCCGGCCTACACGCTTACCAGCGGTGTGCCTACGGCTTACGCCCCCGACGGCAAGTTCAGCCACAGCGCCGACGACGGCAAGATTGACAGGCATTTCGTCGGGGCCGACGTGGCGATTAACGAGGCTGGGCAGGGCATCATGGTCTGGACGGTCAACGACGCCGTATACGAAAACTCCGATCCGGACGGCGGCTTTGCCGCCCACATGGCCGGAAACATGGACGTCGTCGCTCGGCGGTTCACGCTTACCACGGTAGCCGGCTTGGCGAGAGTGACGTTCCTGGATGCTAGCGAGTGGTATGTCACCACGGCCCATGCGGACGACCCCACTCACGCGGTTTCCAACGACAAGTTCTTGCCCATGACGGATATCGATGAGGATGGCCGGTTCATGATCACCTGGACCGACTCAGACAAGAACATCTATGGCAAGGCGTACGCAGCCGACGCTTCAGTCTTAGCAGATAAGTTCCAGCTCAACCAGCAGGTGGTCGACGTGGGCAATCGTGCCACTGCTGCGGATGTGGCGGTTGACAAGGGCGCTGACGGCAGCTTGGACTTCGCCGTGACATACGCCTGGGACACCAACGAGTGGGACCCTGCTGTTCGGCCGGACGTCTGTGCCCGGATCGGTTCGATCGGCCCGTGCTTCATTGCCGGCGACCTGGACCATGACGGCGACGTAGACATCTTCGACTGGGCCATCTTCCAGCCCAACTACGGCAAG
>JABMQG010000496.1 GCA_013203365.1 Planctomycetota bacterium
GCTTTGCTTGGTGGTGTGGATGTCGATTTAATTACCCGGAAAGATGTTCGGTCCGTTCGGACGTATACTCGAAATATCATCGAGCATTGCGTCGTCGGCGGCGGTTTTGCACTGGGAGTTGGGAACTGGGTTTGGGACGCATTGCCGATCGAGAACTACATCGCCATGCTCGATGAGGCCCACACGTTCATGTAGCAGAAACGCCACCGGTCTATCGCAGTGGATTTTCTCCAGGTTGTGGAATATGACGACTGATCGTATTGTGTCATAACTGTGTTTATGAAAAAGGATTAATAGTCATGCGCAATATGTTGAATCCATTCGAGCTGGAGGGGAACTGGTATAAGGCAAATCTTCACATGCACACCACCACATCCGATGGCGGGTGGTCTGTGGTAAAGGTGGTCCGAGAGTATCGCCGGCGGGGCTACGACGTGCTGGCGCTGACGGACCACCTGAAGACCAACGACGTTCGCGGGCTGTCGGACGAGCGGATGCTGGTCATTGGCGGTGTGGAGTTTCATCCGTTCTTGTCGACTCGGGCGGTACAGTACCATTTCGTCGGCTTAAACGTGCCACACGATCTCCATTTTGACGATGGCGAAGACGCCCTCGGGTGCATAGCACAGGTAAGGCGGCTCGGGGGCGAAACCATACTGGCGCATCCGTACTGGTCCGGCCTGGAGTACGCCGACTTCTGCCAGTTTGAGGATTTGGCGGCTGTAGAGGTTTACAACTACGCAGCCGACGAGAATGGCCGATCGGTCAGTGAAAACGAGTGGGCGTTCGCACTCGATCGCGGCTGGAAGATACCTGCCGTCGCTGTAGACGACGCACATTGTCACAGTGGCCCTTCAGACGCGTTTGGGGGCTGGACCTGGCTGAAAATGCCGGCCTTGAGTGCGGATAACGTCGTAACGGCAGTTCTCGCCGGCGCATGTTACGCTTCAGGTGGGCCGAGGATTCACGATTTCAGGGTGGAAGACGGCCGGGTGACTATACGTTGCTCGCCGGTCGTAAAGGTGTACTTCAAGGCGAACTCCCCCGGCCTGGGTCGCCGGCGCGTGGCCGAGGTCGGCAAAGAGATTCGCGGCTATTCAGTCGACGTCGCCAAAAACTGGAAGTTTGTCCGAGCCGTGGTTATCGACGCCCAAGGCAGACAGGCCTGGACGAACCCAATATACCTGTAATTGCAACAAAGCCGTCGCCGTTGCGAAGTTCGGATCGAATGGCAAGAATTCGCATCGAACGAATCACAACTCAGGAACGGCGGATCGTTTTTCTTCCTTCCTCGTGGATTTTATCCCATTCTTCGAAGGCGGCGATGACGTTGGCCCCCTTGGTGCCGAGCGAGAATTCCATTTGGGCTATGATACCGCCGGAAGGGTCGTAGAGGTACTTAGCGACCTTTCGCACTGCATCCCGCACGACCTGCGGGTCCGGGCTGGGCAGTATGTGCTGGCGGTCGATTTCGCCCCAGAATGTGGTTTTGCCCTTGGCCTTTCGCCCCAGCTCGGGTATGTCCATGCAGAACAACTGGGAATTGACCGCGTCGAAGCCCACCTCGGCCAAGTCCTCGAAAATCTCGCTGATTTGACCGTCGGAGTGCATGAGGAGAAACTTGCCGTGAGAGTGTGCAAGCTCGCAGTAATCGCGGTAAAGCGGCTTGAAGAGGTCCCGCCAGATCTGGGGTGGGATAAGCAGTTGCAGCTGCGAACCCCAGTCATCAGGCATGACTATGCCGTCCACGTCAGTTTGTACCCAGAACTCCAGGTTGCGAAGGTTGAATTCGTGAATGATGGCCAATGCCTCGATGGTCCCATTCTCCGGGTGCATTACGTCCATCATGGCGTTTTCCGTGCCGCGGAGGAACTGATACTGCTGCCACGGCTGAGGCTGATGGGCGGGAGCGAACAAGAAAAGGTCCGACTCCGCGCAGGAGCGGTTGACCTTGTCGCGGGCTGCCTCCGTGTCGGTGGGAAAAGTCTCGTACGGCGGTTTGATCGCTTCAAGGTCCACGTGGTCGGGGTCGGGCAGAATCGGATCGTGAACCTCACCCATAATGCCCTTTTGCAGATTGGCTCGTGCGACCCCCCAGTCGTCTATGGAAATCCCCGGCATCATGGGGTCGCCCTTCGCGCGTAATGATGGTTGGAACGGGTTCACTGAGTATCCGAAGTCCGAAGGGAACCGCCGACGAATCTCAGCCACCTCCTGCGGATGGTTTTGCTCGGCCCAAGGCAGGTACCATACATCCCGGCCAAGTCTCTCGGGATATTCGAAACGCAAACAACTGGTGACTACTTCTCGTGGGGTTTGCGACATAGCTGCACTGCTCCTCTTTCGTGTCCGGTTGGCACAGAACCCAACCTGTACAGTCGGCCGAGGTTCTGAACGTACTATATATAATAGTATTGTACCGCCCTTAGTGTCATAGTTGTCGTAGTCGGCGTCTCAACCTATTCGACATCAGCGGGTTAGGTTCTGTGTGTCTCTATAAATCGGCCAGCGCGACCCTGGCGACGACAATGTCTTCTTTGTTCACCGAGTGGGCGATGTACAGGAAGCCGTCGTGCTCGCACACGTTGGGGTATTGGTAACCCCAGGTTGCGCCCATGCCGTTGCTGGGGATCGAGGCGGCCCATCGCCCTTTGGTTTCGTCGCTCCTGATGGAGTATACCTTCTCGAACTTGCCGTCGACAGTCCCGACGGCCAACGTCAGCGGAATCCGTTTGGCGAACCCGCTTCCTTCGAGCGGCTTGCCGGTGCCGTCGGGTAAAAGTCCTGCGTTGCCGCACAGGTACAGTCTGCCGTCGCCGAGAATGCCGGTGCTGATCCTTGACCTTGCGTCGGGAATGTCGGTCTTTACCGGCGCCGGGAAGGTCTTGCCGCCGTCGGTGCTGGCGGTGTAATAGAGCCGGTGCGAGCTGCTATCGTCGCGTATCACGACGTGGATGGTGCCGTTGGTGTCCTCCCAGAAGTTCGGCTCGAGCAGGAAATGCTTGTCGGCAGGTGGTGGAATCTCTACTCGCCGCCAATCCCCGAGCGAATCCTTACCGCCGAACAGCATTAGGAGCTTGCAGTTTTGATCGTGCCCGGTAATTAGGTATTCGCCGGTACTTAGTAAACGCGGCGGTTCGAAACCGAGGTAGTCAGCGATCTGAACTCCGGTGTGTTTCCATTGGCCTGCGTCCCATGCGTAAATGTCGGACTTGCATTCTAAGTAGTCCATATCGTGACCCACTTCTTGGCGGTATTGGCCGCACAGGGCGAACAATCCGTTGAACCGATTCCAAAATCCGCTCGACTCGCGGGTGTTCATTTCGTAGCCGCGCTCGGCCATCGGTGCAAGCACACCTGGCGTTCCCCAGCAC
>JABMQG010000497.1 GCA_013203365.1 Planctomycetota bacterium
AGACGGCCAACGTGGTGCTGAGCAATGCGTTCGGCAAGAACGAAGGGATCGTCGTCGACACGCATGTATCACGCCTTGCCCAACGGCTGAAACTGTCGGCCAACACCGGCGCCGAGAAGATCGAACGCGATCTGATGGTGATCATGCCGCAAGGGCAATGGGGCGACTTCTCACACCTGCTGATCTTCCACGGTCGCCGATGCTGCACCGCCCGCAAGCCACATTGTCCTGAATGCTCCATAAGTCGGCTGTGCCCGTCGGCATTCACGCTGGACGGGACGAAGAACTCCGGCCGAAAGCAGCCACAGCCGACCAAGCCGGCTTCGGCAACGCGTTGACCGCTCCAAAGCTGATAAGCGACCTGCGATAATCTCTATGTTGGGCTCTTCTCCAGATGCGACAGGTCGCTTGTCCTTTGCAGGGCAGGCATAACGAACTGGTTGACAACCTGTTCCCAACTCATCTGGCGGGCGAGTTCCCAGCCGGTGTCAATGAACTGCTGCATCTGTTTGTCCGTTCGTGGCAGATGCTTCATCAACTCGTTGGCGATGCGGGCTGTTTCGACGGCCTCAGCCTGGTTTCGCTGTTGGGTGCCGATTTGCTTTGCTTGTTCGATGCTGACCGCCTGGGCCAATCTAGTGAAATCGGCTTCCAGCACGTTGGGCACCCCCCCCCCGCCGGTGACTGCTCGCACGAAGCCCATACATCCGCACACGTTCGTCGGCACGCAGATCGCCCCAAAACTAAGCGGCTCGAGCTGACTGATACCGAACGGTTCGTAAATGCTCATGCCGAATTCCACGTCCGTGCCTTGGCGAATGTCGACAAAGGTCATATCTTCCGGCATTCGCCTGCCGCACAGTTCCCGGCTCCAGCCGAACTGATTGACCAGCACGACGCGAGCGTATTCGTGGTCTCGATTGAAGTTCTCGAACAGGTCCAGCAGCACCTCTTCTCCCCCGGACAGGTCAGGATAGCCTTGTTCGTGATGCACCGGCCAGCCATAAACTCGTTCCATCTGTCGGATGTCCTGCCCGCGCCGCTGCCCGCCAAGAGACCCCAGCATGAAGTAGGCGGCCCGCTCGCCGCGTTTTTTCAGCAGCGGTTCCATCTCGTGCAGGACACCAAGGTCCCGCCACACGGCCTTGCTGATCACGGGCCTGGCCACATGGGTGAGAATCCAGTCCGGCCGATCGCCGAAGAGGCTCTCGGCGTATGAAGCCATTCGGCCCTTGTTGATTCTCTTGGTCTTCAGGTCGATCCGCCGGGCCGGAATACCGTTGTACACCAAGTCGATCGGCAGATAGGTGAAGTGCCGATCGAGGACGCGAAGTTCTTTGCAAATGTAGTCGCCGACGGCAAAGATATGGTCGAGGTACCTGGCTGCACGCACCAGCGGATGCTTGTAGTTGTCGTTTACTTCAGGGAAGACGTCCTCGAGAACTTGTCCGTTCTCGGCGAGCTTTTCAAGCACGTTGTAAAACATCAAGTCGTGGCCTTCATGAAGCTCCACGAGTGGCCGGACGGAGGCCACCTCGTGGGCGTAGAAGACCGTCCGGGTGTTGCTCGTCCCGTCGAGGACAACCTTCAGGGCCAGCGGCATACCCATGTACTCGTGTGCCAAATATACGACCGGCTCGGCCGCACTACCGCCGCAGCCAAGGGCGACCAATGCCTCGAAGGCCGGCTCGGCCAGGCGGACATACTCCTCGTACTCCCAGACTTGCTCGAACTTTTTCGAAGCTATGTTGAATTTCTTGAACAGTTCACCTTTGAACAGATTCAGCCGATCTTTGTTGAAGTGGAACACGTCCACCAACAGCACCTCCACATTGGCTTGCACCTGCCCGTAGGTCTCTTCAATATTCCGCCGACCGTATATGATGCTGACGTCGTAGCTGGACTCAATGGCCCGGAAGCGCCTGGCCAAGGTGTCATCGCAGTCTTTAATGCCGTCGATGCTGGAATAAAGCATCTCGGCGCCAACGCCTAGGCGATTCTCCACCGTGCGGTCGGTTTGAAGCAGCGGCCCGACAAGTATGGTCCGCCCGACGGCGTCGTTGTAGGCCTTGGTGGTGACCAGTCCGCCGATGACGGCCCCTATGCCGCCAATTTTCTCCACCGTTTCATGTGTCACGTGAACGACTATCATTGGTGGTCCTTTCCTGCCGTCCGCCGGCACGCGGATACCACGTATTTCCGGGCGAGACTATTGTATCATCGGCATCGCGGACGCAAAAACTGAGCACCCTCCGCGGTCTACTTACTACTTTCTACTCTCCGGCCAGGGAGAATTGTCACTCACGGCGGCCTTGCGCAGTTCAGGCGCAACTTTATTGTCTTTGCACAAGCGAGCGGCGGTTTCTATAATGTTGAAAGACGTCGGTAGTTAGGTCCGGCCCTAGAAAGTTAACCTCTTGAGTGACTTGAATATCCTTTGCATCGGCGACGTGGTCGGCAAGGCCGGCCGGGCCGTTTTGGCCAGCCACCTGGGTCAGTTGATCGAGCAGCGTCAGGTAGACCTGGTAGTTTGCAACGCCGAGAACGCCGCCGGCGGCAGCGGGCTTACACCCCAGATATTCGCCAAGCTGCTGAAATACGGGGTAGACGTGGTTACACTGGGCGATCACGTCTATCGCAGGATGGAAATCGTCCCCACGATGGAGACCTCCGCCCAGATAGTCCGGCCAGCAAATCTCCCCGCCTCCGCCGCGGGAAAGCGATGGACGGTCGTTCAGACCAAGAGCGGTTCATGCAGCGTCGGAGTTGCCTGCGCGCTCGGGCAGATGTACATGCGATCCAGCGACTCGCCTTGGACGGCCGTGGACCGTGTCTGGAGCGAGATGCCCGACGACGTGAAGGTCCGAGTGCTGGACTTTCACGCCGAGGCCTCGAGCGAAAAGATCGCTATGTGCCATCATCTGGACGGGCGGGCGAGTATCATCTTCGGCACACACACACACATCCCCACCGCCGACGCACGCGTCAGCGCCGCCGGCACGGCCTGCATCAGCGATGTCGGAATGACCGGGCCCTACGACAGTGTACTCGGGCGCCGAAAAGACCGAGTCGTGCAATCGCTGGTCACCTCCATGCCCGTCAACTTTGAAGTCGCCACAGGCGACCCGAGGATGTGCGGCGTGCTGGCCACGGTTAATTCCCACACCGGCCGGGCCACGAGCATTGAGCGGATCGAGATCAAGGGCCAAGAGCAGACTGGCAGCCCATACGACGAGCACGACAGGCGACCGCAACGGCATTGACACCCCCCTCTCCTGGCGGTATCCGTGGTCGTCTGCCGCGGCTCACGTGGAAGGTAAGGG
>JABMQG010000049.1 GCA_013203365.1 Planctomycetota bacterium
AAGCACACCAGGTGGATCACCTTTGCCGCCGGCATGGTTCTGGCTGTGGTGGGTGGATACTGGCTGAGCGAACGCCTCTCTGGTTACAGCGCCTATATCCAGTATTTCGGGCCGTTGATCGTTCTGCTGGCGATCGGATACGCGTTGTTCAGATTGGTGAACAAGCCGCGAATGGCCGACTTCCTGGTCGCCACCGAAGGCGAAATGAAAAAGGTCTCCTGGTCAAACAGGAAAGAGATCATCGGCTCGACGAAGGTGGTTATCTTCACTACCTTTGCCATGGCGATTATGTTGTTTATTGTGGACTTCTTGTTTCAGCGGTTTTTTGTAGGCATTGGTGTGATTATTCAACAACCGGCGCGGTGATCACATGCCAATGCGGCGCTGCCGGTGATTAGCGGATCTGGATATGTCCAAGCAGTGGTACGTATTGCGAGTAGCCTCCAACAAGGAGTCTCAGGTCTGCGAGGCACTGCAGCGAAAAGTCGCTATCGATGTCCTGGAGGACAAGATAGGTCGCATCATCGTGCCGACCGAGCGTCGCCCCAAGCCGCAGCGCAAGCCTGGCGACAAGAAGTTCGTCGAGCGAAAGATGTATCCTGGCTACGTCTTTGTCGAGATGGAACTGGAAGAAGACGGGTCCATCGGCGAGCGGGCTTGGTTTCTTATCAAGGAAACGATGGGTGTCGGCGACTTTATCGGCTCGCCTGGCAAGCCCAGCCCTATGGCCATTGACGACGCGGACAAGATGCTGATGCAGGTCGACCGTCCGGAAGCGGCCTCGGCAATTTCAATAGAGTTTGCCAAGGGCGACAGCGTGAAGATCAAGGAAGGGCCCTTCGAGAATTTTGAAGGCAGCGTCGACGAGATCTTGCCTGACAAGGGTCTGATTCGGGTGATTGTCACGATCTTTGGTCGTGCCACCCCCGTGGAGCTGGAATACTGGCAAGTGGAAAAGGCATAGTACAAGTGCAGGCATCGGCCTTGGGATACCGGGCCGGGATCTGCGGCAATCCGACAGGTGAAATGGCAAGGCCATGGCTAAGAAAGTAGTTGCCGTAATCAAACTGCAGGCCCCGGGCGGGCAGGCTACCCCTGCCCCGCCGGTCGGGCCGGCGCTGGGCCAGCATAACGTCAATATTGGGCAGTTCGTCTCTCAGTTCAACGAACGAACCCGTGAAGCAAACGGCATGACCATCCCGGTGCGAATCACCGTCTACGCCGATAAAAGCTTCAGTTTTGAATGCAAGAGTCCGCCGGCGGCCGTCCTGCTGAAAGAAGCCGCCGGGATTGCCAAGGGCTCCGGTGTGCCAAACAGGGAAAAGGTCGCCAAGGTGAGCATGGACCAGATCCGCAAGATTGCCCAAACGAAGCTGCAGGACCTGAACTCATTCGATCTGGACGCAGCCTGTCGTCAGGTTATGGGCACGGCCCGCAGCATGGGAATCGACGTGTCGGACTGATTCAGACCTGGTTTGCCGGTTGCTGATCGGATGCAGGCGGAACGCAGTTATAAGCAGCCGGTAAGTTCGAAAACGAAATTTAAGATACTGGGCCCTGACACGGCCCGGGACGGCGGTGCGGGCCGTCAGCAGGCAGTAGAAGGACGTAAGACGATGCCAAGAAAACCCAGCAAACGTTGGCGAAGTGACGCCACTGGCGTTCCGGCCGGAGCGGTGAGTGTGGCCGAGGCCGTCGAGTGCGTCTTGGGCTTTGCCAAGGGCAAGTTTGATCAGACCGTCGAGTTGGTGTGCAATCTCGGCATCGATCCCAAGCAGGCCGATCAGGCCATTCGCGGCTCGCTTTCACTGCCTAACGGAATCGGCTCTACCAAGAAGGTGATAGCCTTCTGCGACGGAGAGGACGTAGGCAAGGCCATCGAAGCCGGGGCAATGGAGGCCGGGGCGGACGAGCTGATCAAAAAGATTCAAGACGGCTGGATGGACTTTGACGTGGCGGTGGCGACCCCGGCGATGATGCGCAGCGTCAGTCGGCTGGGACGGGTACTGGGGCCTCAAGGGAAGATGCCTAGCCCCAAAAGCGGAACGGTGACGCCGGACGTGGCCATGGCCGTGAAGGAATACGTCGCCGGCAAGATTGAATACCGCAACGACAGCGGTGGCAATGTCGTCGCGCCGGTCGGCAAGTTGAGTTTTACCCCAGACAAGCTCGTAGAAAATATCAAGGCGTTCCTCGAGCATATCCGTCGGCAGAAACCGTCTACGGCTAAAGGAACCTATTTCAAGAAGGTCTTTCTGACCGCCACGATGACCCCTTCGGTCCGCGTGGAAGCATGACGAATGGTGAGGCATGAGTAAACCGGTAAAAAACCTCCTGAAGAAAGCGTTTATTAAGCGGCTGGAAGGCGTGGGCGATTTGGCCGTTGTGAGTGTTGTGGGAATCGACGGCAACACCAACAACCGCCTCCGCGGCGAATTGAAGGAAAAACAAATCCGCCTGACCGTTATAAGAAACGCAATGGCGCGCCAAGCCTTTGAGGAAATTGGCCTTTCCGGCCTTGCCGCGTTGCTGGAGGGGCCTTGCGCCTTGGCCTACGGTGGCGAAGGGGTTGTGGAGGTTGTTCGCGAGATATTCGGCCGTGCCAAAACCGTTCCTCAATTGGCCGTCAAGGGTGCGTGCATGGACGGCGAGGTTTTCGGCAGCGAGCGGGTTGTCGAATTGAGCAAGTACCCGACTCGAATCGAGGCCTTGGGCATTCTCAGTCGCATTCTCACCACGCCGGGGGCCAACCTCCTCGGGGCCGTGACAGGCCCGGGCCGCATTCTCGCGGGGATTCTCAAGAGCATCGAAGAGAACAAAGCTGACGACAAGGCCGCATAGAAATTGGGGGCTGGCAATATTAGCCGTCGGCACTTGGCAGTGGCTGACGGCGAGGAATGTATCAGCCGGGAGTTTTTCATGGCCGGTCAATTTGCTGAATCGGTTGCTGCCGGGAAACTATGGAAGTAGGCTGAAACTGAATGTAGAAGAAACTCGGCCGCGGATTGGCCCGCATGGGTTAAATGGAGCCATTGGGGCTTCACCTATCAGGCCGACGAATCTATATTAACGTTGGAGTCAAGTCATGTCGGAAGAGCAAGCTGTTGTAAAAGAGTTTTCTCCCCAGATAAAGGAACTGGGTGACAAGTTGGCCGAGTTGACGCTTAAGCAGGCGGTCGATCTGGCGGCTTATATGAAGGAAGAGTACAACATCGAACCGGCCGCCGGCGGTGCGGTGATAATGGCCGGAGGTGCCGGTGATGGTGGGGGTGCGGAAGACCAGGCCGAGGAACAAACCAGTTTTGACGTCATCCTCAAGGATTTCGGTGACAAGAAGATCCAGGTGATAAAGACCGTGCGGGCACTTACCAGCCTCGGCCTGAAAGAGGCCAAGGATCTGGTTGAAGGCGCCCCCAAGGCCGTCAAGGAAGGTGTTACCAAGGAAGATGCCGAGCAGGCTCGCAAGCAGTTGGAAGAGTCCGGCGCGACCGTAGAGATCAAATAGCTGGCAGGCCATCTGCATGAAAGCTGTCTCGACTGTGTCGTAACGAGCCCTTTCAGGTTTGTTGTCGTTTGGAAAAAGGCAGGCGGTGCTTTTTTGGTCTTCTGCGAGTTGATCGGTGTGGGATTTTCTGACGTTGTTTCGTTATAAAGACTTAAATATGGATGGCCGGGTCCGAAATCGGGTCTTGGCCGGGCAAGCATTTCCACCTTGTTGAGGGCCTAAAAGCATGCTTCGAATGGACAAGGTCCGGGACTTCTCCAAAATCGGCGATGCCTTGCCGATCGCTAATCTGATCGAGATTCAAAGCAAGAGTTACGCCCGATTTCTCCAGGCCGACGGCCCGCCCGACAAACGAAAAAAAGAAGGTTTGGAAGGGCTGCTTCGGGAGATTTTCCCCATCGTCAGTTACGACGAATCGATGGTTCTGGAGTACGTCTCCTACGAATTGGGCGAGGCACGCTACACAACAGACGAATGCAGACAGCTGCGTTTGTCCTACGGCCGGCCGTTTCGAATTAGATGCCGTCTGCGGCGCAAGGAGCGAGAAGACATACCGGAGGAGGACATCTACGTCGGCGAGATGCCTCTCATGATTGGCGGCGGGGAGTTCATAATCAACGGCGCCGAGCGTGTCCTTGTAAGCCAGTTGCACCGGTCCCCGGGTGTGGACTTCACCGTGGAGATGCAGGAGTCCGATCGTCCGCTGCACGGCGCGAGGATCATCCCCGAGCGAGGCAGCTGGATCGAACTGTCGGTTTCCAAGAAGGACTCGGTCAGCGTTCGAATCGATCAGTCCGGTAAAATGCCGGCCACCACGTTCCTGCGGGCGATGGACGAGAGGTACGGCACGACCGAGGCCATCATCAGAGAGTTTTACCCGGTCAAGTCAATGCCGGTGATGCAAATCAACCCGCAGATGTACGCCGTGTGTGCAATTGTCGACACTGAAAGTGGCGAAGTACTCGTCGAGGCCGCCAACCAAATTGGCGAGGCCGTCACGCGTATACAGGCGTCGGCTGTCAAGAAGGTTAACGTTGTGGCGAAGGTCACCGATCCGCTCATCCTGAACACACTCTTGGAAGATGCCGCCGACAGTCACGAATCGGCGCTGCTGCGGATTTACGCCCGGCTGAGGCCGGGCAACCCAGCTCAGCCGGAGAAGGCCAAGACGCTGTTCCATGAAAAATTTCAAGACGAGAACCGCTACCGGCTCGGCAAGGTGGGGCGGTTCCGAATCAACAGGAAACTTGGCCAGGGCATAGATGAAAGTAATATGGTTCTCCGCGTGGAGGACTTCGTCAACACGCTGAAGTACGTTTTCCTTCTCCGAAGCGGCGAAGGCATCGTGGACGACATCGACCACCTGGGCAACCGCCGCCTCAGAACGGTCGACGAACTGGCCTGCGACGAACTTCGCAAGGGATTCCTTAAACTGCGCAGAACCGTTCAAGAGCGCATGAGCATGAA
>JABMQG010000498.1 GCA_013203365.1 Planctomycetota bacterium
CTGTTCACATGTCATCATAGCCCAGTTGCTTTTTCATCACCGATGCGATTGACTTGACCTGCGCCTTCTCCTTGGCGGAAAGTTCGTTCATCGTGGCGATGTTTGCCTCAGTGGTAGCCTGGACAATCGTGCCCCAGGGGAAAACGCTGTTCAGTTTTTCGCCGTTCCACGACGGGTACATCAACGTGTCGCTCCAGCCCAGCCCGAGCTGTTCACAGATCGGCCCCAGTGCCTTTTTCCGATCGGCGACCATGTCTTCGTACCGCAGAATGTGGAGACTTTTCGGATACCGCTGCCGGTAGGTCAGCGCCATGAGTTGCTGAAAGTTCCAGGTCCAGACGTATCGCTCGAGTGAGAGAGGATAAGGCCGTTTCTTCGTGTCGGCGTAACCGGAGTAGGGATTGCGAACCACGTGCAGAATATGGGCGTCTGGGAAGTCGGCGAGGATCCGCTCGCTGTCCATGCAGATAACCGGGCTGTATCCCAGGAACGCCTTTTCCTGGCCTGAGCGTTTGATGTTTTTCCAGCTGTCGAACGTCGCCTGGAAGAATGCGTGAACTACGTTGGCGCGTGTTCGCTGCTTGCCTTCCAGAAGGCGCAGGAACGTAGCCTTGCGGTCTTCCTCGCTCATCTGCAGGTCTGCGTCGAAGAACTTGCTTCGGCGAGGCACCCGCAGGCGGCACTTGAGTTCTTCATCGTACAACAGCTCGAAATCGTCCGCGAAATTGCCTTCCATGGGCAGCACCGGCCAGCGGTACCTGAACGGAACGGTTGAATGGAGATAGTCAGCCACTGTCGCCGTGCCCAATTGTGATTCGAATGGGTAGGTCAATAGCTGGGGGTGGCCATCGAAAATGCGGTGGGTCGTGTTTCCCCCGTTCTCGTACATGGCCGATATCATGATCAATCCATATTTATTACCGTTGGCAGTCATGCAAGAAGTTTCCTTTCCTGCTGGAGGTCGATATAGCAAAAACGGTTATGTAAGTTGTAGTTATAGTCGGTTCAGATAGTAAGAAACCTTTAGGGCATCTAGCTGCTTGGGGAAACAGCCTTGACGGCCGGCAGGCGAAGCCACGGTCTCTGCCGGGCCGCTACAGAGAAGCGTTAATTGCACTGGGTCAGACCGACCTTATCTGATGCCGGCTCCGGCAGAATGTAGCGGAAATCAAGTACCCTTCGGTCAGCGAGGAGCTTTCGCTTTACGACGAATTCGTCCCAGGCGGTGAGTATCACGACGACCGAAGCCGCCTGGACAAGTGCTTCCATCGAGCCGGCGTATTCGATGGGCAGCGCGTAGGCTTGGTGGAAGTTGTTCATCGCAAGTGGATCGTAGGCTGTAATATTGGCGTGCCCGGCCTCCAGCAGCCCGGCGATGACGGCCCGCGAGGGGCTGTCGCGGACGTCGTCAGAGTTTGGCTTGAAGGCCAGGCCGAGAATACCGACGGTTTCATCTCTAGCGGCGGTCTGCAGGATCTGCTCGGTTACGCGATCCTTGATACGTTCGTTTGCCTGGAGCACCTGGCGGATCAGCCCTGGCGAGTAGCCTTTCGCCTCGGCCCGAGCACACAGGGCCAGTGTGTCTTTCGGCAGACAGTAACCGCCGAACCCGCATCCGGGGTAGACGTAGCTGGTCATCTTCGCCGGGCTGCCCGACCAGCGTTTGTCCGTGTGCAGGATGCGAAACGCCTGGCCGATTTCGATGCCGCCTATTGCGCGGGCAATGCACGACATCTCGTTGGAGTAGCTTATCAGCGTGGCAAGGAGTGTATTGGAGAGATACTTAATGAACTCGGCGGTATTCCATGAGACCCGAAAGATCGGGGCATTGAAGGAATGATAGATTTCTTCTAGAAGCTCCATGCCGGCGGCGCCGTCTGTGCCGATGACGATACGGTCGGGGCTGACGAAATCTTCCCAGGCGTATCCTTCCCGCAGGAATTCCGGGTTATTAGCCAGGGCCACGTCATGCCCGAGGACAAGGCCTCCAGCGGCAATCAACGGGGCGATCACTTCCTTCGTGACCCCTGGAGGGACGGTGGATTTGATGACAAGAATCTTCAATTCCCCGCCATCGACGGCTTTCAGGGCCTCACCGACGGCGTTTTGGAGGGCCGACAGATCGGCGTTTCCGTCGGGTCCGCAGGGCGTGCCGACGCAGAAGAAGATCACCCTGCTGGCCTTCACGGCTTCGGTGAGCGAATCGACGACGGCAAGGTTGCCTCCCAGGTGCTCGGCGAGTTTTTCGCGCAGGTGCGGCTCGTGGAACGGCACTTTTTTTCGCCGAATCAGGTCGGTCTTTTTCGCATCGATGTCGTAGGCGAACACTCGTAGGCCCTTCTCGCAGAAGCCAAGTGCGGTCGTCAAGCCCACAAAACCAAGCCCCGCAACGGCGATCATGAAGGCCTTCCTTGAGTTTGGAGGAATCGCAGGAACCGGCCCACTCCCTCGGCGACCTCAATGGTAGGCTCGTAACCGAGCATCTTCCTGGCCTTATCCAGCTTCGGGCACCTGCGGGCCGGGTTGTGCGTGAGGTAGTCTTTCTCTTCCGGGGCGGCGAACCTCACCTTTGCGGAATATCCGGCGACCTGCCGGCCTATTGTGGCGTAGAGGTTCGCCAGGTCGAGCATCGAGATTTCCGGCCTTTCGATGCCGATATTGAAGCACTCGAATCGCCCGAAGGTCAACGCCCGCAGGTACCCTGCTGCGGCGTCCGCGACGTAGCAGAACGTGCGGGTAGGTGTCCCATCGGAGAGAATCTCGATATCGCGGTTTTCCAGCACCGCCTTGGCGAAGTCGGCGGGGACGCGACGATCGTCGAGCCTCATTCCCGGGCCGTAATTATTGAATGGACGAACGATCGTAACGGGCACCGCGCGCCTCGTGGCGAAGACGTAGCACAATGTTTCGCCGAAGCGTTTCGCCTCGTCATAGCAGGCCCTCGGCCCGATGGCACAGACCATTCCGGGAAAGTCCTCGTCCGTCGGAACGAAGTCGGCGGGCGGACTGCCGTAGACCTCGCTGCTGGAGAAAAACAACACACCCTTGGCGCCCTGTCGGCAGGCATGATCGAGGACCCGTCGCAGGCCCCAGACGTTCGCATCCAGCGTCTCCAAGGGGTACTTGCGGTAGAACGTCGGCGATGCAATCGAGGCCATGTGAAGGACATAATCCACGTGCCGCCCGCCAACCAGACCCGCCAGATCATCGGCGGCTACGTCAAACGAGGTAAGTTCCAGCACATCGTCATGAGCGTCGGCCAATTCGTTTATCCACGCCGGCCGGCCTAATTTGAAATTATCCAAGCCCAGAATCTTCCGCACCCCCAGCCTGTGGGCCAATCGTGCGAAGAAGTGCATGAAATAGAAACCCAGGAACCCCGCACAGCCGGTAATCAGCACCGTCGATTCACTGAACGCGCCGTCGCAGCCGCAACGGTCAAACGTGTATTTCAGGTCCTCGTTGAGTATTTCGCTGGCAGTCATCTGTCACTGTTCGTCTGAGGGATAATCGGCCAGCCCGCCGGCGTCCTTACCGCGACTGGTTCAACTGGCCATGGGCCGTACGGGCCTCAGGCCGTAATCCGAGGGTCCAATGCCCGCCGTTCTGCGAACCTGGGTCTTGGGGTCTTTCCATATCTTCCACGGCGCTTGGCCGTTCTGCCAGATCTCGTTGAGCATGGCGAACTCCCTGGGCGTGTCCATGCACTGCCAGTATCCGTCGTGCTTATAGACGCCCAGCTGCCTGTCGGCAACCAGGCGTTCGAAGGTTTCTCGCTCCAGCACGAGGTCGTCGGCCTCATCGAAGTAGTCCCAGATTCTCTGGGCGTCGAAGACCATGAATCCGCCGCTGATTAGACCGGCCGTAGCCGCCGGCTTTTCGTTGAATGCGTTCACCCGCCCGTCGAAGATGGACAGCTCGCCGAACCGTCCTGCCACCCGGACCCCGGTGACTGTTGCCACCAATCCGCTTCGCTTGTGGTGGCGGATCAGCGCGCCGATGTTGACGTCTGCGACACCATCGCCGTAGGTCAGGCAGAAAATATCGTCGTCTGCCAGATACTGCCGCACGCGCCACACCCGCCCGCCGGTCATCGTCTGTTCGCCTGTGTCGGCCAACGTCACTCGCCAGGTGGCCTCGTCAATATTATCGTGGAAGTCCGTATGCTCCGGGTGGCCCAGGTTCACCGTGCAGTCGGACATCATGCAGCGGTAGTTAAGGAAGAATTCCTTGATCATCCAGCCCTTGTACCCAAGGCACAGAACGAAGTCGGATAACCCGTGGGTAGCATAGATCTTCATAATGTGCCAGAGAATAGGCTTGCCTGCGATGGGCAACATGGGCTTGGGCACGATTTCGCTGACGTCGCGAATTCGACTTCCCTGCCCGCCGCAAAGAATGACCACCTTCATTGGCTCTGACTCCACAAGCACTCTGCCCGGCTTTGACCGAAACCGGGGGCGCACCGCCGGAGATGGCGGCTGCGCACATAAGTTCATCGGCGGGCGGGGCGGCAAAAGTTAACCTCGCCGGCCATACACAGGTGTTTACCTGCCTACACGAGTAGGCCCATGAGAATGGAACAGGTGAACACCCTAATTACCTTGCCTGAGGGTAAAGACTTCGACGGCCAATTGACGATCAGCAGCATTGCGGGCGATGATTCAAACACGACTACTGGAAGTTCAAAGCGACGCGGCAAGTGGCCGCGTGTTTCCGGACAAGGCGATCATGTTTAAAAACACCGGCCGAGCATGGTTTTTTACGGTCGGTGCCGTTGCGCTGATAGTGGGGCTGTTGGTGGTTCGGCATATCCACCTAAGCCCCGATTCCATGACATACGCCCTCGTCGCCGATCAGATCAGGTCGGGCCGGGGGTTGCGAGCACCTACGTTCCTTCTCACTGCCCAACCCGACGGCGCTGGGACCATACCGTTCACGCTGCACTCGCCGCTGCTGCCTGTTCTGCTGGCCATCGTCGGCGGCGTTCGCCCCGGTCACGAATGGCCGGCCCAGGCGATCAACGTGGTGGCGCTTGTGGTCAGTTCGCTCTCCGGCTTTTTTCTCGTCCGCCGGCTGGCCGGCGTCGGCGCCGGCGTAGCCGCCGGCATAGCAGTGGCGATCTTCTGTCCTGTGCTGATGACCTTTCGCTACGTGTGGTCTGAGCCGGCCTTCATCGCATTCGTGCTTGCCTCTGTTTCGCTGACCGTTGCGGCTCGAAGCCGTCAGCCGCGTGGGAAGGCTTATCTCTTGTTAGCCGGCCTGTCGGCTGCGGCGGCGGTAGCCACGCGACTTATCGGCGTCGTCTTTATTCCCATGTTTGGATGGGAGGCGTTGCGCACCTGGCGTCGCCGAGGGTTTGGTCCGGCCGTTGGCGTATTCGCGTACAGCGGGTTGTTGCCTTTGCTGTGTTTCGCCGCCTTGTTTGTTCGAGGCTTATTGCTGTCCGGTTCCGTACGCGGTGTCGACCTGCTCGAAATCGACCGCACGTTCGGCCAAGCCATGCAAGAAATGCTGGTCGGTACGATCAATTCGTTCGGGATATGGAACTTTGGTCCCAAGGCCCTCCTGGCCGGGTCGGCACCGGTAGGAGCGGCGGCGTTGATTCTTTACTCGTCCGTCAAGGGCAGTAAGATAGGAGCCCGGCTTGCCCGGAGGGGTTTTGATGCACTGCTGTGGGCAGCCGGGTCGTATTTCGTGCTTTTTTCCTGGGCCATGGCGACACATCAACCTTCATCCGAATGGCGATTCTGGGTACCGCTGGCAGTGCTTGTGCTGCTGGCAGTCATTGTCTTGATCCGCTGGGGCTGGCACGTGGGCTCACGGCGTACGCTTCGGCAGTTTCGGGCCCTGCGGCGAGCCGGCTGGCTTGTCACGCTCGCCCTGTTGTGCGCATATTTGGCGTACGACACCACAGGACGACTCGATGTCAAACCGCAAAAGGTTACAACGGCGGAAACAAAGACGTTTGCTTGGATCATGGAGCATTGCCCGCCACCGGCGTTGGTTACTACAAACCGGAACGCGCAGCTGGCCTATTTGGGGGGTTATTCGGCAATGGACCTGCCTGGACAATTTTATCGCATCCCGAATGACATGCGTACTTTCCTGCCCAAACGCATGGCTGAGGTCGGCTCGCGTTACATGGTGCTGTTCGCCAACAAGGAGGGACTGCCAGAAGAGCACAATGGTGATTTCGTTGCCGCCCTGTCAAGAAGGCAGCAACTCGACTGTCCCCTGAAGCTCGTATTCCAATGTGAAGACGGTGCGGTGTACGCCCTGAAAGAAGTTCCCGGCGTGGCGACGCCATAGGCAGCCAATTCACCGTGCCGGCCCGGCGGTTCTTGGAGCAGTTAATACAGCCTTGCAGGTCAACTGAGGCGTGCCAAGGTCATGACCTTGTGTGCCGTCACCGCCAGGAGCGGTCCGAACCGCTCGGCGAGGCCGATCAGTCGGCCTGTTTGGGCGGTAGGCGCC
>JABMQG010000499.1 GCA_013203365.1 Planctomycetota bacterium
CAGTACTATCAAGAGCTTCAGCCTGACCTCGAGGGAATCATCCAACAGGCAATGCCTGAACAAGATACGTGGGATATGCAGCGACAAATGTACGATGAAGAAGTGATGATGCTCATGAACCCATTCATGATGTCGGGACCGTTTGGGTTCGGGCCGATGGGACCAATTTGGTCGATGCCAATGCCCCCCGGGTAGCGACAACAGGCATCGTTGGGTAATGGCATTAGGATAAGCATTTTTCTCTCGCCAGAGCGCGGGGGATGGCCAGCCAGGGATACTGCTTGCCGTTGCGTTTGACTCGGCGTGGTTCCACGCGGCCGGGGCGGACCGGATTGCGGCAGCGGGCTATGTCCGACAGCATTTGAGCGTAGACTTTCCGCCGTTGCCTGGGGCGGGCCATACGCAGAGGCAGCGAGTAGGACAGGACCATCTTGATGCCCAAAGCTCCTGGGGCAATCTGGATCGGGCCTCGCACCAGGAGGCGTCGGCCGGAGTCTGCTTGAGCCGATCGTTGGCAACAACCAGGTCCGCCAGAGCTGACCGGATGGACTTGTCTGGGTTCAGTGCGCGATGGACCATCGATCTGACCGTCACTGCTGGCGTGAAGATTCGATCACGCCACGTGTGACCCAGATTGCGACAGACAATCTCGATCTCGTCGTCGCTCAAGAGATCTTGGAGAGCAGCGACTTGAATGCCTTGCGAAAAACCTGGATGAGAAACGGCCGACTTGTCGATACGATGCATGGCAGGCCTCCTTGCCTGATGAATTAGGGACTCTAATCCACCCTTCTCATCGACAAGGCAGGCCTTCGTTTTTGACGGTTCCTGCCCTTATCCTAATGCCATTAGATACGGACCCGTATGTACGGCGGTGTGGGAGGCGGGGGTGAGCAAGCACTCCTGCCTACCCGATCACAGGGACTATCGCCGGCGCCACCCGCCACATCCCCTGAATACGTACCGTGCTTACAGTGGTCTGTCGGTGAAGGAATTGCTACGAACACCTGCCGACGCCAAGGCGCTTAGAACCATCAACGGCGGAATCAGCATGTAGTGATACTTTCCCTGCGATTCGAAGACCATGTGCACAGCGGTGAAATACATCGCCAGGACGACGATAACGGACCAGTGCCGGTTGGCGATCAGTTCGAGGCGGAACCGCCACAGGCCTGCAGCGGCGGCTATCAGGCACGCGATGTAATAACCGTTGGTGCCTGCCTGGGCCAACGTGCTCCAAAAGGGATCGATGCGCAGCTTGGGCTGCTCGATACCGGGCTGTTCGAGCGCCCACCATGGGATCTCCTTGTCCGTCGCCCAGAACATTCCGAACTTCTTGACCGCCAAGACGGCGAATCGCCCGGGGTTGTGACGAATCCAGTCCTTGGCGCAGTCCATACCCACCTTCTGAAGCGCCAGGTCGTCCGGCCCGTGGGAGAAGACGTAGTCCCATGCCGACTCGGTGTAAGCGCCTTCCGCAAGGTCGTTGTTGGCCGAATAGAGGTTACCACCGGCGTTCGAGCTAATAAGCAGAAACCCGCCGGTAACGGCGTAGTTGCGCAGCGTCCACGGAAGCACGGCAACGGCCATCCCCGCCGTCATCACAGCCGTGACCAAGATCGCCCGTTTTCGGTTCGGCCAACTTAGCAGCATGTGCACGCCGATGGCGATCGGCAGCAGGACATACGTAGGGCGAACCAGCGAGCCGACGCCCAAACACAGCCCGCAAAGCAGCGCCGGGAGAATCCGCCCCGACCGTTGCACCGAGCCCACGAAGATGCACATCGCCAGCACCAGCCAGAACGCCTCGGGTACCTCGGCCCCCAGGAGCATGCAGGCGAAGACCGTTGAGGGCAGAAACGCCGCCAACAAACCGGCGATTCGGGCGACGAACCCGCCGAAAAGGCCCCGGGCGATATACCATATCCCCAGCACCGTCAACGTCGCGTACACGACGTTCAATAATTGCCCGGCCACTACTCGCTGGGCGAACAGCCTGTACATCACGGCCAGGCCGAAAACCTGCCCCGGCGGGAAAAAGCATTGGTAAGTCCGACGACCGGGGACCCCGAGCACCCAGTCGCGTGACATCGTGACGGCGGCGGCGTGATAGACCCGAAAGTCAGCGCAAGGCTCGTACGGCACGAACAGCACACACGCCAGACGAACCAGCAAGGCGATGATCGCCAGCAGCATCAGCCAGTGGGCCGTTGGAAGACGCATGATCCACTTCCACAGACCCAGTCGAGGCAAGATCAGCACCGCTATGACCGGCAATGCACCGATCAGCCACACGCAACTGTGCATGAACCAGGCAACCGGCAGTGCCACGAGTATAATCAGCAGCAGCCCGGCGAAGCCAAGCCCCCACAAGGCCCGACCGTACCAGCGAGGCGCCGCCGCCGGCTGCGGCCCGTCAACAAGGCACCTGGCTGGGGGGGAAGCTGCACCGTCTACGGTGGTGGTGTTTTTCAACTATCTTCCTTCGTCCTGAAACTGGTGCATTTCCATAGCAACCGATTGCCGGTCGGCCTGAATCGAATGGAGATTCTCAGGAATAGCTTCCGCCCACGACCGCCGCAGGTCCAGGCCGGCCATCATAGTCTTCGTCGGAAAGGGCGACAAGTGCCAATAAAGCCGATGCCAATAAGGCCGACCCCCGCCTTATCCTATCCGGTATCTGATCCGGCAGGGTCTGGAGCAGTTTAAGTTTTTTTAATGAAGCGATTCAGGTTGAGCAAGGACGAGACTGGCAAGGAGCCCAACGCAGGGGGAGATCGCGCAAAGCGTGGCCTGATAGATGGCCGGCAGTTTCCACACCGCAGCCGTGCTCCGGTGGCATCTACATGTACATGAGCTGGAGATTTCGCTAAACTTGCGGAACCCTCCCTCGGTTCAAAAGTAAAATACAGGGTAGGTAATAGCATGATATAAAATGATTGGCACGAGTTGGCGAAATACGGTTTGCTTTGTAACTATTGAGCCGAGCGGGGAAGAATCAAGCCGCTGGGCATTGTGGAGCCGGCATGATCAAGCGATGTATTGCCAAGTTGAGGCAGTTATGGAGCATCGCCAGGTTCTGCGCAAGAATCGCGCCGGCCCCTGGCGTTCGTTACCTCCGCGCGTTTTATGTCGCCGTCGGCCTGTGCCGTAAAAGGAGGTTTCTGCCGGCCGAGGCGTTCCGGCTGGGTCTGTTCGATCCGGACCTGCCTCCTGACGAAGCGGGCAGATATGTCAGTAGAAAGGAACTGACAAAGATTCAGAAAGCGTTGAATCCGCAAACTTGGGCGGTCTTGGCGAAAGACAAGAGTTTGTTCTACCGGCACTGCATGGCGATGGGTGTTGCGACGCCGAGACTGTTTGCGATTTTGCATGCCAACGGTGCGGGATGGGCGCACGATGGTCGACAATTGGCCACGCGTCAGGACTGGTGGCGTTTTTTCGCTCTCGCTCTGCCGCCGGAGTTTGTCGTCAAACCCGCGATGGGCGCATACGGCAAGGGTTTCAACATCTTCCGTAGGGAAGGCGAAGCCTACCGCGATGCGTATGGAACGCTTCGTGGTGCGGATGAGCTATACGAGGTTCTCTGCGGCTATTCCGACAAGGGTGGTGCCGTCGTTCAGGAGCGGCTGGACAATCACGGCGAGCTGATCCGCCTGACCGGGGTTGAGTACCTCCAGACTGTTCGAATGATAAGCCTTCTGGACGAGCGTGGCAGCTGCCGTATCTTACATGCGCATCTCAAGGCGATTGTCGGCGAGAACATCATCGACACGCATCTATTCGGGCAGACCGGTAATGTTGAAGCGCCGGTGTGCATACAAAGCGGCCGGCTCAGGCCAGCCAAAAGGGTCACCGGCAGCGGGATACAGACGATCGACGTCCATCCGAACACGAGGATTCCATTTGGGGAATTCCAACTGCCTTTCTGGGAGCAAGCTTGCGAGATGGTTAGGATGGCATCACATGCATTTAATCCATTGCGGACGCTAGGATGGGACGTGGCGCTCGGTCCTGAAGGCCCTCGCATCGTGGAAGCAAACGTCTGGTGGGATCCGCCGAACCAGCATGGATGCATGCCGAGGGTTTTAGCGGCCTTGAACGGCGGTTCGTAACAATCCACGTGCCGGCAGGCCACCACACATTGCTGGGGTGCAGTTGCGTCTCATGGAGGCTGGGCTCAGAGCAGTCGATCGTAGAGCCCTTGTGTGGCGGCGACAAGGGTTGTGTGGCTGAACCTGGTCTCTGCGTGCCGACGTGCGTGGCGTCCCATCCACTCGCCCAGGTGGGGGTAGTCAATAATGCGTTTGATCGCCGCTTCCAGGTCAGCGCCGTTATTAGAAGAAACGTGCAGGCCCGTTAGGCCGTCGTGGACAATCGTGGACTGGCCGGCGGGTGTGAAAGCAGCCGAGATAACAGGCGTTCCGCATGCCATCGCTTCGATCATCACTGACCCGCCTGAAAGACTCACGAGAGCGTCCAGCGATGCCAGCACCTCTGGCATGTCCTCGCGTCGACCGGTGAAGATGACGCGTTCGGCCAGACCATTGGCCGATACAAAACCGCGGACCTGCTGGTGATAAAGGAGGTCGTGCGGGGCCCCGATGACGAAGAACGTCGCATTTTCGGCCCCGGTGCCGGCGACGCGCGCAGCTGCGTGAAGGAAATCCAACTGCCGTTTGAAGCGGTCGATGCGTCCCACGATACCCAGCAGCGTCCCCTTCGCGTGTGGAAACTGCCGGCGCAAGGCGTTGTCCTGCCGCAGCCGCGGGTGGAACCGCTCAAGATCAACGGCGTCGTAGATCATCGTAATCTTCTCTTCCAGGACACCACCTGCCATCAGATTGGCCCGCACGCGGTTTGAGATGGCGACGACGGCCTCAGCC
>JABMQG010000500.1 GCA_013203365.1 Planctomycetota bacterium
CAACTGAGGTCCAACGTCCTCAGCCCCGTCAGGCCCTTCAGATGGACCAGGCCCGCGTCCGTCACGGACTGAACGTACGGCGAGCCGAGGTTCAGCATCTCGAGCCGCGTCAGGCCCTTCAGGTGAACCAGTTCATCGTCCGGCAGCCCCATCAACCGCAGGCCGGGGACTCGTCTGGCCTGAATCTCGGCCCGGACCCTCGCCATGTCCATGTCTGTGTCCGTGGACCAGACCGGCTCGACCCACCACGACGCGCCCGCCGGTATCTTGAGCGGCTTGTCCGAGGGCGTTCGGCCGATGAGTTCGGGAGCGTCGTCGGGCGTCTTCCGGACGTACACGTCGAACGCCACCTTGGAGTTAAAGGTTCTTGCTCTGAGCGCAGGGTCTACTGATGCGGGCCCGGCCTCAGGCTCGACGCAGGCCGTCACGGCAACAAGCGCCGCCAGCATGCCGAACGCACACGTCCGCTTCGTCATCGTTCCTCTCCCGCTCGTTGCCCGTTACATCGCCTCACGCTTGAACCATGTCCACAGCTTGTGGGTCACGTCACGCTTGCTCATGAGCTCCAGGAACAGTTCCCGGCCGGCCCTGCCACTGAACGCGCCTTTGTTGTCTCTCATTAGACGGAGTATTTCGTGGAGGTCGATCAGGGACACAATCATGATGAGGAGCCCGACCACCATCCCCAGCCCAAAATTCCCCGAAGCAATGGCTATTGGGAGCGGAGCAAGCAGCACGAGGTCGACGGCAAAGGGTACGCCGCACACGACGCTGACGATGGCCGCCGATATGAAACAGAACCCCGCCAGGACTGGCTCGCCTGCGAGGAAGCACCCGAGGCCGGCTAGGGCACACAAGAAGCGGACCCATGCCCCGATCCTACGCTTTGTCTTTGCCGTCATCATCCCTCTCCGCCGCCCTTCCTTCTCCTCGCCGCCGAACATTACTACTATACTGATGCTATAACCGTAGAAAAGCACGAGGTCCTTTGCTTCGAGGGCTAGAATGGGTTCGTGGAGAAACTCACTTCAACGCCCTGTGGGCAAGGAGGACCTCGTGCAGTACGTCGGTATCGATTTGCACAAGCGGGACCTGGTGGTCGCAGTCGAGGATGAGAACGGTCCCGTCGGCAAGCCGCGTCGGATTCGGTGCGAAGATGAAGCTGCCATCGTCGAGCTCTTTGACACGTTGCGTCCGTTCCGAGCCGTGATCGAAGCGTCGGCCAGCTACCGGTGGCTCTACGAGTTGCTCTCGCCGCTGGGCACGGTGGTGCTGGCTCATCCGCTTCGGCTTCGGGTTATTGTAACGAGTCGGGCGAAGACGGACAAGCTCGATGCGGCGGTGCTGGCGAAGCTGCTTCGGCTGGACCAGATTCCGACGGCGTACGTGCCGCCAAAGGCCTATCAGGAGCTTCGGGACCTGACGCGTGCTCGGGGAAGGCTCTCGCGCGCCGCGACATCCGCGAAGTGCCAGGTGCACGCGTTGCTGGGCGCCGCGAACGTGCATCCGCCGTACCGGGTTCTGTTTGGCAAACGAGGGTGCCGTTGGCTGGGGTCGCTCGACTTGGGTTTGGCGGGGAACCTGCGGCGCAACGAACTGCTCTTGCGGCTGGAGCACTACGAGCGAGAGAAGGCAAAGCTCGATGCCGGCCTGGCCCAATTGGCGGAGACGTTCCCCGAGGTCGAAGCGCTGACCGAGTTGCACGGGATCGGGCTCTATTCGGCCCTGCTGATCGTGGCGGAGTTGGGCGAAGTCGATCGGTTCCGGACCGACCGCCAGGTCGGTGCGTACGCCGGGTTGACGGCTCGCGTGCACCAGTCGGGCGGGCACGACTACCACGGCCACATCACGCGGCAAGGGTCTCGGTGGCTGCGGTGGATCCTGGTCCAGGCGGCGATGAGGATTACCCGCGAGGATCCGAAGCTGCGGAACTTCTACACGCGGATCCGGAAGCGGTCAAGCAAGCAGATCGCCCGCGTCGCGGTGGCTCGGAAGCTGGCCGGGATTTGCTGGGTGCGGCTGCGGCGGTGGCATCGCGAGCACGCGGTCGCGTGACGGAATTGACAAACGGACGCCGCGCGTGCACCGGCGCCACATCGAGGCCCGCCCTTGGATACTGGCGACGAAGGCCGGCCGCATCTGCCTTCGCTGCGCCGTTATACTGATTGGGCTCCGTGGCGCGTACAAGTCTCATGCACGGTCCGAACGACACACACGGGCACGGTGCGAATGGATGTATGCAAGGCACGCGCTACGGCAAGAGGCAACGACGTCAGGGAAGGAAGAAACGCAGAAAAGGAAAAGCCCTGTGGCGAAGGATCCTTGACTACGGTTATGGATGTATCCACGCGCCCCCTGTTTGCGTAGAAAAACTGCCCGAAATCCCAGTGCAAATCTGGCGGCCCGGCCGCTGAGGATGGAGTTCTCGGTAGGGACAACAACCATGCAGAATCACGTTTCCCTAGCCAAGCAGATGTGATGGTCAGCGTGGTCCTTGTCATCCCCGACCTCCAACTCAAAGCAGTCGAAGTAGTCCCTGTCGATGTAGCTCTCGATACTTGAGAACACATGTTGGCTCATGAACAGCCCTGATTCCCACACGATCGGGAACTCGTCCAACATAGATTGGCTCACTTCTGTCCGCAATTCCGAACACTTTGGGCAGCGAACGGCGATTCTAACTTTGTCCTGGAAACCGCTGACTACATATCGGAGTCTGGGAACGATCATCTCGAAGAAGTGGCCTATCTCGACAGCCAAGCTACGATCATGGTCGTAGCGGTTGAATAACGTTTCTGGAAAGTCCGGATCAAGAGGGGGCCCATCGTCGAGCCCCTTGTGGTACGGAACGTTGAAGAGCTTCTCATATTTAACTTCCAGAAATGCAATGTGCTGTACTTGTTCCAGTCGTGTTCGGACCTCTTCGGAGATTATGAAGTTCAGACTTGGGCTGAAGATCGCCGAGATGTTGTATACGTTCTTGATCAACCACAAAGGCAGTTGCAGGTCATCTTCGAGCAGGTCGTACGACAGCCCTGGGGATTCAGCTCCCCCCGTTGAGCTTCACCATGGAACATCAGATCTTGGTAGACGCCAATTCCTGGATTGTCAAACCCGATATTCTTGTGGACGAAGAAGAACCGCACTTCGAGACCTCCAGAACACTCAGCACCTGCTGGGTCTCGGCTCAGTCGGCCAGCTTGACGGCGTTGCAGCAGTTGCACATGATTATATCACTCACGCCCCGAATATTCGTGCGCACCCGGCAGGATGAGTCTTCGGGGCATCCGCGTGCCAAGATGGACAACATCTATTCGGTCGGTGCCCATACGTATTCGCCATCGCGACGGATATAGCCTCGACCGGGAAACCACTTGCATTTCTCACTGTGATATAGTAGACTATAGTCAACAATGGTCAATGATGTTCAACAATGATGAGATGGGGTTGTGAGAATGGCTGACAGGATGGTCGATTACCGTGATCCGGAATGGGTGGCAGAGCGACTCGGGCTGGATAAGAACACGGTGTACAAGTACTTGCAGGACGGAACGATTCCGGCTCTGCAGATCGCGCGGCGGTGGCTCATATCTGAAAGCGAGCTGGCGACATGGCTGGCGGAGCAAGCCAGGGAACAGACAGAAGCGCGCCGCGAGGCCGCTGCTTCGGCCGCGCACACAGCGGAGCGCATGAGTTCTTTTTCGCCCAACGCCCGCGAAGTCGTCCGGCTCGCCCACGGCGAGGCGCGGCGCTACAACCACAACAGGCTCGGTGAGGAGCACTTCGTTCTCGCTCTCGTCACGCGACCGGAGTGCACTGCATCAAAGATCCTGGCGGCGCTGGGAACAGATGCGGACAAGCTCCGGCGGCGTCTTGACGGCGAGTTGACGCCGGGCGACTCCACGCCGCCGCGCCGGCTCGCGAGGACGCCGCAGGCCAAGAGGGCCATTCATCTGGCCGCGGCGCAGGCGAAGCAATCAGGATCGGACCTTGTCCGAACGGAGCACCTGTTGCTCGGCATAATGGAAGCGGGGGAGGGACTCGCCTTCGACACGCTCACGCAACTGGGTGTGACGCTCGAGCGCGTGCGCGAAGAGATCACCCGTTTGTCCGAAGGCCGATAGTACGGCTCGGCGCCAATCAGGAGACGACAGAATGGACGCTCTTCAAGAGAAGCCAAATGTGTCGCGGAGTGTTGAGGAAAAGGTTGCTGCGATTGTCGCAGACCAGGCGGGGATGGAAGTGGCCGAGGTTACCCGAGACAGGGCGTTCGTGGCCGATCTGCCCATCGACTCGCTCGATATCGTCGAGATAATGATGAGCATCGAGGAGGAGTTCGACATCACCATACCCGATGAGGACGTCGAGAGCATGAAAACCGTCGGTGATGCTGTTGACTACGTAATCGGGCAGGGCGGGTGAGGGGGCGACGATGGGCCTGGACGACGTTGAGATGATGATGCAGGTCGAAGAAGCGTTCGATATCACGATCGACGAGAGCAGATACACCGAGTTGCGGTCTGTTGGCGGGCTGGTTGCGTGTGTTGAACGAACGCTGAGCGAGAGCGGGCGGGAGCGCCCGGCCGACCTCGCCGAGACGATCATCGCCATCGTCTCGGATGTCTCCGGGACCCCGGCGGAGGAGATTCACGCCGACAGCCGATTCTACGAGGACTTGAACCTCGGCTGAGGGCCGGCGCGTTCGGCCGTCAGCGAAGGAGCACGAGGTATTTAGGGGCACGATATGTATTTCCGCCCTTCCTTCGGCCTGCGCCCGAAGCGCACCGCGTAGGGGCACGGCATGCCGCGCCCCTGCAGAATCAGATGATTGCTGGAGCCGTCGCCCGCTCGCGGCGACGCGACGGATGAACGGTACGATCAGCCAGCGGCGTGGCCATTCGCCGGCCTGCTTCGGCAATCAACGCATCTAATCTTGGTTCTCCCATGGATTCTTGCCAGCCTTCAAGTCGGACGAAAGCCCCTCGGGTAAGTCGGAGAGCCGAGTCCAATAGACCGTGATGCCCGACTCGAAGAGGAAGGGCGCGTGCCAACGTTCGAGGTAGACACGACCGCCACACACCCCTATTAGCCCTGTGCTTTTTGCACTGTGGATTTCTTTGATCTGCTCCGCTTGCTCAAGAAACTGTGGCGCGTCCAACTGGCGGACACTGGCGCAACCGAGAGCCAGCACGGCACAGCCAGCCGCCAGACCTGCCAACGGCAGTGCGGCAAGTATCATCGATTTCTTCACGCCTCATCTCCAAGAGATAACGCTGAAACTCACCCGCGCGGCGCGCCGGCGTCCTCACCGTCGGAAGGCGCGAACGCTTTCCGGGCCTTCACGATATAGGTGATCGCGGAAAGGACCGTCAGGACGAGCGCCAAATACACGGCCGTATAACACAGCCATCGCGACAGGGTCTCGGGCAGGAAGGGCAGGCTCTGATACGCCTTGAACCAGACCGCGGCCCCAAGCGCGATCATCTGCACGACGGCCTTGACCTTGCCGGCCATCTCGGCGCCGAACGCAATCCCCTGGCTCTCGGCGTAGCCCCGGATGCTGCTGACGAGGAATTCGCGGCTGATGAGCACGACGACCATCCACGGCTGAATGAAGTCCGACCGGCCGGCCATCAGCACGAACCCGCCGCATACGATCACCTTGTCGCAGAACGGATCGGCGATCCGGCCGAAGACGGTGATTTGATTGAGCCGCCGCGCGAAATACCCGTCGAGGAAATCGGTCGCGCACGCGACGATGAACACCACGTCCGCCCAGAACAGCGTCGTCCGATCTTCGTAGCACACGAGCACGAAAAACACGATCGCCAGCAGCAGCCGTCCCGCCGTAATCTTGTTCGGGATGTTCGTCTTCATTTTCGCTCCCGTTCGTTCCTTGTTCGCAATCGTTTTCCGCGCAAGCGCCGGCGTTGAGCGCGGTCACGAAGACATCCTGTTTGCCCCTGCCACTGTACCGGTCAGGTCGTAGCCGTAGGCGTCGGTCACGCGCGCCCGCGCGAACAGGCCGGGCTCGAGATTCACGTCCTCGAATCGGATGGAGCCGTCGACGTCGGGCGCGTCGCGGATCGTGCGACCGG
>JABMQG010000501.1 GCA_013203365.1 Planctomycetota bacterium
AGTTCGGTATTCCAAACCCACCTTACCAAATTCGTGCCGGTCGTTCTGTAAACTTTTTTACCAAACAAACCTATTTATGTGGGATATGTTAGGTATCACCCGCCGCAAGCCGCCGGCAAGGAAACGCTCGCCCCAACAGCCGCCCAGCGCCAATCGGCAAGCGAAGGCCTACCCGAGGCAAGCCGGCGCCGGCGCGGTTTTTCCTTTGAGTTCCCGGCCAGGTTCGTATTCTCTGTTGTCTGTTGTATGATGGCATTACTGAACTGAATGGAGCTACGCAATGCGTTTTACAAAGATGCACGGGCTTGGCAATGACTACGTCTACGTCGACGGCTGGGACGAGCGCGTAACCGATCCGCCTGCGCTTGCCAGACGAATCAGCGATCGGCATTTCGGCGTCGGGTCCGACGGCCTGATACTCATCCTGCCAGACCAGCACGCCGACTGCCGAATGAGAATCTTCAACGCCGACGGCAGTGAGGCACAGATGTGCGGCAACGGGATTCGCTGCGCCGCCAAGTACTCCTACGATCACGGCCGATCACGTGCCAACCCCATGCGAATCGCCACAGCCGCCGGTGTCAAGACAATCGAACTGACCTTAGGACCCGACGGGAAGGTTGAATCCGCCGGCGTGGACATGGGCGAGCCTATACTTACGCCCGGCCAAATCCCCACCACGTTCGACGGCGACCGCGTGATCAACCGCCCGCTTACCGTGGCCGGGCGCTCCTGGCAAGTGACCTGCGTGTCGATGGGCAACCCCCACGCCGTCGTATACGTCGATGACCTCACCGAAGTGGACCTTGCGACCATAGGCCCGGCCGTGGAGAATCACCCGGCCTTTCCCGAACGGGTCAATCTGCACGTGGTGCAGGTGCAAAGCGGGCGAGAGGTAACGATGGCCACTTGGGAACGGGGCAGCGGCGCGACGCTGGCCTGCGGCACGGGGGCGTCGGCCGTGTGCGTCGCCGGCGTGCTGACCGGCAGAACCGGCCGCGAAATCATCGCACACCTGCCGGGCGGCGATCTGAAACTACACTGGCGCGAAAGCGACCAACATGTTATCATGACCGGACCAGCCGTCGAGGTCTTCACCGGCGACTGGCCTGGGCATTGAAAGAAAAGGAAAGGAAGGGAAAAACGTGCCATGCCGGGACTGGGTGTTAACATCGATCACGTAGCCACCATTCGTCAGGCGAGGCGGGCGGCCGAGCCGGACCCCGTCTGGGCAGCCGTGCAGGCCGAGCTCGGCGGGGCCGACTGCATTACCTTTCACCTCCGACAGGACCGCCGGCACATCAATGACCGCGACGCCAGGCTGCTTCGCCAGACCTGCCGGACCAAGCTGAACATGGAAATGAGCACAGCCGGCGAGATCGTCGCCATTGCCCTTGAGATTCGCCCGCATCAGGCGACCCTCGTGCCCGAGAACCGCCAGGAGCTTACCACCGAAGGCGGGCTTGACGTGCTGGCTAACAGCAAGCGCGTCGCTGAGGCCACCAAGGTCCTTGCCGACGCCGGCGTCGTGGTAAGTGCGTTTATCGACCCGACGGCGGAGCAGGTGGCGGCGGCGGCGGATATAGGCTGCCACGCAGTGGAACTGCACACCGGCCGATACGCCAATGCCACCGCCGGCGCCGAATCCGACGAGGCACTGGCCGATCTGGCCAACGCCGTTCAGGCCGCCAGGCGAGCGAAACTCATCGTCCACGGCGGCCACGGGCTGTCCTACAACAACATCGCGCCGGTCGCTGCCATCGAAGGGTTCTGCGAGTTCAACATAGGCCATTCGATAGTGGCCCGCGCCATCTTCGTCGGCCTGGCGGAGGCAGTCAGGGAAATGAAACGTCTGATCGACAGATCGGCAAAGAGATAGCCGCGATCGTACAGTCTGTGTGTTAACGCCACATTTGCGATAGGAAAGACGCCCATGGCAGGAAAGATGAAATTTGAAGGTTCGATGGTCGCCCTGGTCACCCCATTTGCCGACGGGCAGGTGGACTACGCCGCGCTGGAGAGTCTGGTTGAGATGCAGATTAAATCCGGCACGCAGGCCCTGGTGCCTTGCGGCACCACCGGCGAAAGCCCCACGCTCAGCCATGACGAGCACGACAAGGTCATCGAGCAGGTCGTGAAGTTCGTCGCCGGGCGCGTACCCGTGATTGCGGGCACGGGTTCGAATTCGACCGCCGAGGCCGTTCGGCTCACCCGGCACGCCGTCGACGCCGGCGCCGACGCGTCCCTTCAGGTCAATCCTTACTACAACAAGCCCACGCAGGCCGGTATGTTGCGACACCTCGAAGAGTTGGACAAGATCGGCCTGCCTCTGGTGCTGTACAACATACCAGGTCGAACCGCCTTGGAGTTGACGGTCGAGACCGTCGTCCGCGCCTACAACGAGATCGAGAACGTGGTGGCCGTCAAGGAGGCCACCGGCAAGTTGGACGTCACCAGCGCCATAGCCGCCGCCTGCGATATTACGATCATCTCCGGCGACGATTCACTGACGCTGCCCATCATCTCCTGCGGCGGCCTCGGCGTTATCAGCGTTCTAGCCAACATCCTGCCGGCCGATGTCCGTAAACTTACAGACCTTGCCCTCACCGGCGACATGGCCGCCGCC
>JABMQG010000502.1 GCA_013203365.1 Planctomycetota bacterium
CCTAATGCCCCGCCGCTGCCGCCTTCGCCTATGACGGTGCAGATGATTCTCGTCTTGAGTCGGCTCATTTCCATCATGTTCTTGGCAATGGCCTGTGCGACGCCGCGTTCTTCGCTCTCTATGCCGCAGAATGCACCGGGTGTATCGATCAAGGTGATGACGGGCAGGTGGAATTTTTCCGCCAGTTTCATTGCCCGGAGGCTCTTGCGGTATCCTTCAGGCATTGCCATGCCGAAATTGCAGGCGATCTTCTCTCGTGTTCCACGGCCTTTGTAGTGGGCGACGATCATGACCTTTTCGCCCCCGATTTGCCCGAAGCCGCAACGAATGGCCTTATCGTCGCCATAGTGCCGGTCGCCGTGCAATTCCACGAAGTCCTTTACGAAGGCGTCGATATAATCGCCAGCCAACGGCCGATTCGGGTGACGAGCTACCTGGACCGTTTCCCAAGGCGAGAGGTTCTGGTAGGTTTTTTTGAGAAGGCTAACGTGCTGGGCCCGCAGCTGGCGGATCTCCGACGAATAGTCCCGCTCGGTTTGGGCCTGGGCGGTGGAAAGCTCCTCGATCTGCCTGGCCAGGTGGACGATGGGTTTCTCGAACGGCAGGCAGGAGTCGGCGTGATTTTCTGGTTTTTCCCTGGCCATGTTCCTATGCCATACTACGTTGCAGTCAAAGTTGTGCCTCAGTGACCAAGTAGTAAACGAGGACGAATTCAGTAAGATTACCAATTCACAATACGCCAGCTCGGACTGCAAAGGCAAGAAAAAATTGACCGTCTCATCGCCGGCTGATATGCTCTTACCAGCGGGTGGCGATGCCGAGTGAGGGCAGCTAAGATTATGAAAGACAAACAGTTCGACGAGATCACTATTGTAGGGGTCGGCCTTCTCGGCGGGTCCTTGGGCCTGGCTGTCAAGGCGGCCAACCCCGCTGCGCGGATTGTCGGCGTCGGCCATCGCGCCCGGTCGCTTCAGGAGGCGCTGACCATCGGGGCGATCGATGCTTGCTCGCTGGAAGCTGCCGAAGGTGTACGAGATGCCTCTCTGGTTGTCTTGTGCACGCCTGTGGGCCTGTTCTCCGGCTTGCTCAAGGCTATTGCGCCGGCCCTAAAACCAGGATGTATCGTCACCGACGTCGGTTCGACGAAGGCCGTCGTGGTGCGGACGGCCGAGAGGATTCTGGGTGGTCGCGTGGCATTCGTCGGCAGCCATCCCATCGCCGGGAGCGAGCGTCGCGGGGTGACATTCGCCCGCACGGACCTTTACGTCGGCAATACCTGCGTTCTCACGCCGACCCCGCGGACCTGCCCAAAGGCACTGAAGAAGGTGGACCGGTTCTGGCGTGGCCTGGGCATGGCCACCGTACAGATGGCCCCGGCCGTCCACGACAGGACGCTTGGTCGGATCAGTCATCTGCCGCACGCTTTGGCGGCCCTGCTGGTGAACGTTCAGCGGCCGGGTGATTTGGATTTGGCCGGGAGCGGCTTCATCGATGCCACGCGTATCGCCGGCGGCGACCCGGTGCTGTGGCGGGACATCTTCCTGACCAACAGAGGTGGCATAGAGCAGGCACTGAATGCCTACCAGCGTCAACTCAGTCAGTTGCGGGACCTGCTCCGACGTAGCGACGGGCCGGCGATGGAAAGGCTCTTCGCCCGCGCCCAGCGCCGCCGCGCGGAGCTGTTGGAGAAGCGACTCCGCCAGAAGCGTGTGGAGGGATAAGGGTAGTTGGCGATTGGCTGCGCCGTCCCGGCCGAGTTTCCAGCCAGAGTCCGGGAGCTCCCTTGCATTGCGATAGTTGGCGACTATAGTGGCCGTTTCGGTAAGGTATTTATGGTTAACGGATAGGACCGGTCAGGTCCGATAAACTAATGGAGAAAGGGCCAAGGATGTCCACGCACATAGAACAGGTCAATGCGCGGCAGATTCTGGATTCTCGCGGCAACCCAACCGTCGAAGTGGATGTTGTGCTGGAGTGCGGCGCCGTCGGTCGAGCGGCCGTGCCCAGCGGGGCAAGCACCGGCCAGAACGAAGCGGTGGAACTTCGCGACGGCGATAAGAAGGTTTACGGGGGCAAGGGCACGCTTAAGGCGGTCGGCTTCGTCGAGGACGAATTGTCCGACGTCGTCATCGGTATGGACGCGGTGGAGCAGGTGGCGATTGATCGTGCTATGATTGCCGCCGACGGCACGAGCAACAAGGGCAAGTTCGGCGCCAATGCCATATTGGGCGTCTCGCTGGCAGTGGCGAAGGCCGCGGCCGACGCATGCGGGTTGCCGTTGTATCGATATCTTGGCGGCGTTAACGCGACGGTCCTGCCGGTGCCGATGATGAACATTCTCAACGGCGGCAAGCACGCCGACGGGACGGTGGACTTTCAGGAGTTTATGGTCCAGCCATGGGGTGCAAAGAGCTTCTCGGAAGGTTTGCGAATGGGCACCGAGATATTCCATGCACTCAAGATGGTGCTGAAGGACAAGGGCTACAACACCTCCGTGGGCGACGAGGGCGGCTACGCCCCGAGCCTCAAGAGCAACGAAGAGGCCCCGGAGCTCATCTGCCGTGCCATTGAGAAGGCCGGGTACACCACTGCCAAAGACGTCTGGATCGCCCTGGACCCGGCCGCCAGCGAACTGGCCACCGCGGCGAAGGAAAAAGGCCGAGAGGGCTATTGTTTCTTCAAGAGCGATCCCGACCGGGTCATCAGCAGCGAAGAGCTGATCGACATTTGGGTCAAGTGGGTGGGCAAGTACCCCATTCGGTCGATAGAGGACGGTTTGGCCGAGGACGACTGGGCCGGCTGGTCGGAACTGACGCGAAAGCTCGGCGAGAAGG
>JABMQG010000503.1 GCA_013203365.1 Planctomycetota bacterium
AACCAATGACGAAGGCCCCCGACAAGACCAGTGCCATGGCCATCGACTGACGTACGCTGCCTTCCACAATCCGACTCCTTTTTCCCAAGTGTGAAAAAAGTTGACCAATATACACCAAACTATAGATCCCGACACCACTTTCATCGGTATTCTTGAAAGAAATGTCAATACTTTTGAGGCCGCACTTCCGGCCGGCTGGGTTGCTCCGCTGCTCTAGTCCTTCTTCAGGCCCAGTTTCTCCATCACTGCCTGAAGGTCGGACCAGACGCGCTTTCGGTTCTCCACTGAGTACTGTCGAAGGACGTAGGCGGGGTGGAACGTTGGCATGACGGGGATGCCCCAGAGCTGGTGCCATTGCCCACGCAGCTTGCTTATGCCGACTCTGGTCTCCAAAAGGTTCCTGGCAGCGGCGTTGCCGAGAACGACGATCGCCTCCGGCCGAACGATCTCGATTTGTCGCTTCAGGTACCCCCAGCAGGCGGCGGCTTCTTCAGGGGTCGGGATGCGGTTACCGGGCGGCCGGCACTTGACGACATTGGCAATGTAGACCTTGTTGCGCGTCAGCCCCATAGCCTCGATCATGCCTGTCAGCAACTGCCCGGATCGTCCAACAAACGGCAAGCCTTGGGCGTCTTCTTCCGCCCCTGGGCCCTCGCCGACGAACATTATGCGAGAGTCCGGGTCGCCCATGCCGAAGACCGGGTTGGTTCGGCCCTTCCACAGCCCGCACGTGTTGCAGGAGGCGACCTCTTTCTCCAGTTCGGCAAGCAGCTCGGTCTTCTGCTGGGGGGTCAGGTTCTCCTGCCCCCCGGCGGCGACTTCGGCGCTACCAGCCTTCAACGTTACTTCCGGCAAGGGGTTCGTCCCAGCCACTATCACGTCGCCGCCTAGGGCCAGTTCGGTCTCAATCACCTGTCGGGCAGCCGTGATGAGCTTATCCAGGCCGTCGGCCGGATGACTCAGGCGGCATTGAACGTTTCTGTCTTGGTTTTCTGACTTGGACATTCCCGCTTTCATTGTGTCTGTGCCAGTCGAATCTGCGCCAGGTACCGCACGTGCCCCCGACCGATGCCGATTTGAAGAACCTGACCTGGCTCGGCGTCTTCGAGGATTTGTCCTACGTCGTCGGCGGTGGCAACGTAGTTTCTTCCCAGTTGGAAAAGCACGTCGCGGACCTTTACACCCAGTGTGTCGGCGGGCCCGCCGTTTAAGACGCTACTTACCAGCAACCCGCGGTCGATGGGCAGGCCGAGTCTTTTAGCAAGCTCCGGCGTGATCGGCTGCAAGGCCAGACCCAGCCATTTCATCGCCAGCTTGCCACCGTCGGGCTTCGGCCGGGCGATCAGGCCGATGGTATACGTTTGGGTTCTCTCGGCGGCGGAGGTATCGTTGGACCGGCTCTCAAAGGCAAGCTGGTCGCCGGGCTTCTTGCCCAGCATGTGGACGTAGAAGTCGGCAAGGGTGTGGACAGCCTGGCCATCGACGGCAAGGACGAGTTGCCCGGGTTTGAGCCCAGCCTTATCGGCCGGGCTGCCAGCGGTCACCTGGTCGACCACCAGCTCGATCTTTTCGTCTCGGCGGACCTGGTGAACGGAAAGCCCCAGTACAACGCGATTAACCCGCTGAAAATCGAGCAGTCTCGGAAGGTCTTCAGTCAGATCGTCGATGGCGATTGCGAATCCGATGCCCTGGGCGTCAGGGCGAATGGCGGTGTTTATGCCGATCACCTCGGCGTTGACGTTCAGCAATGGCCCGCCGCTGTTGCCGGGGTTGATGCTGGCGTCTGTCTGGATCAGTCCGGAGTACTTCACGTCGCCTCTGAATTCCAGTTCGCGGCCCAGCGCGCTTATGACTCCGACGGTCGTTGAATTGCGGTAACCCTTGGGGTTTCCAATGGCTACGACGGTCTCGCCGATCATGAGGTTGTCGCTTCTCCCCAGCGTCAAAGCCGGTAACGGCCGGCCGGGCGGCGAAGAGATCTTGAGGATCGCCAGGTCGTGCGCAGGGTCGGCGGCAATGACGCTGCCCTCGTAAGTGGTCTTGTCGGCCAGGTACACGGTGATCTTCATCGCTCGGCGCACAACGTGCTCGTTGGTGACGATGTACCCGTCCGGGTGGATGATGAACCCGCTTCCCAGGCTTTGAACCGGCACGTCGCGGATAAACGGGCTCTGAAAGATGTCGTCGAAGAAGTCGTCGCCGAACCCGAAGAAACCCAGCCGGCTCTTGACGAGGCGTGTGGTGGAGATGTTCACCAC
>JABMQG010000504.1 GCA_013203365.1 Planctomycetota bacterium
GGGTATGCGGCAGCAGTCCGCAACGGCAAAGCTCGAGAACGGACCATTCTGATGGGAGCGGGCAGCATCAAGATTCGAGTTCCTCGGTTGCACGACCGCCGGGAAGGCGAGCAATTCACCAGCAAGCCTGCGAAGCGTGCCACCCTACATACGGCGATCACCACGCTTGGAAGAAGCTTTGCCGGTACTCTACCTACGCGGCTTATCAACGGGCGACTTTTCAGAAGGACTGGAGGCGTTGCTGGGACCCAACGCAGCCGGCCTCTCAGCGACCACCATCGACCGGCTGCTCGAAGTGTGGCAAGACGAGTATCGAGCTTGGCGCAAACGGTCACTCAAGGGCAAGGAGTACGTGTACATCTGGGCGGACGGAGTGTACTTCAACGTTCGACTGGAACACGATCGGCTGGCTTGCCTGGTGATCATCGGGGTCCGGCCGGATGGTCGCAAAGAGGTAGTGGCGCTGGAAGATGGGTATCGTGAGTCAAAAGAATCATGGATCAGCGTGCTCCGGGACCTGAAACGGCGTGGCTTGCCAGCGCCGGTGCTTGCCATAGCAGATGGCGCGTTGGGCTTCTGGGCTGCCTTGCGTGAAGTCTACCCTGCTACCAAGGAGCAGCGCTGCTGGGTGCCCAAGATCGCCAACGCGCTGGACAAGCTTCCCAAGCGACTGCAACCCAGGGCGAAGGCAATGCTTCACGAGATCATGCGGTCGCCCAGTCGCAACGATGCCATGGAAGAGATCGATCGCTTCTCTGAGGAGTTCGACGCCCGTTACCCAAAGGCGGTCGAGACCTTGCTCAAAGACCAGGATTAGTTGCCCAGCAAGGTCCGCAGGACGTTGTTAACGTTCTTTGATTTTCCGGCTCAGCACTGGATCCACTTGCGTACCTCCAATGCGATCGAGTTGGCTTTCTCGACAGTCAAGGCAAGGACACGAAAGACGCGAGGCGCTGGTTCGCGCACGGCAGGCCTTGCGTTGGCATTCAAACTGCTTGACTCTGCCGAAGGGCGCTGGCGAAGGATCAATGCCCCACACTTGGCGGCCTTGGTTCGAGCTGGCGAAAAGATCCCGGACGGCGAACACGAGATGTTTCGAGACGATTACTGGACTGGAGATGATAACAAGGATGACGAGCCGGTCGAGAGCGCCTCACTGGCATACGTCGCCCATGCTTCGTAATCCACAACATTTGACAATATCCCCCGACAAACCTGCGGCAGACAGATGTGCTGACCCGCCGGGCGGCCAACACCATAGCGCCATTGACATCTGCCGGCCTGCGTGCTAGCATTAGCGCCATAGTATGGCTCTTGGGGCCCTTTCGGCCGGTCGCGCGGCAGGATTTTGCCAGCCTCGGCCCTACCTCCTTCTGCGCCAGAGGCCACCTGCCAGGGCTCCATTGACCCCCGGGCAGTCTGCGTGGAGGCGTAGATGTCTACATTCTCATTGCAGCAGAAGGGTACCGTACTGACGGGATTCGCTGTAACAGTTCTGGGGCTCGCGCTGTCTGTGGCTCAGTTCGTGCTCGGTCCTGAGCTCGAGTTTGATGCGGGCCTTGAAGCGGAGTTCCCAGCGGTAGTGGCCGTGGAGGGAGCGCAGGGCAGTAACGATTGGCCGCAGCTTCAGCACGACGCCCAGCGGACGGGCTACACCTCTGGCGAGGTACGCCCGCCCTACATCTACCTGTGGAAATGGAACGAGGTACCCTTTGCCAGCCGCACCCAGCCAGTAGTGGCTGACGGCCGGCTTTTCATCGGGGGGTTGGATGGGGTGATGTACGCCCGGGACGCTCTAACCGGCGCCCCGCTTTGGTCCTATGCCACTGGAGGGCCCATACGACACACCGCGGCCGCATATGAAGCCAAGGTCTTCTTCGGTTCGCATGACGGCAAGGTGTATGCTCTCGATGCAGGACAAGGTGACCTGCTCTGGCAGTTCCAGACCGGTGGCGGCGTCGCCACTGCCCCTGCCGTCGCAAGTGACACCGTGTATATTGGATCCACAGATGGCCTCTTTTACGCCCTGGATGCCGAGAATGGCGATCCGCATTGGCCTCCTCACCCTGTTGGTGCCCCGATTCTTACCTCCGCGGCTCTGAGTCTCGATGGCGATACCGTTTACTTTGGCGCCGAAGACATCACCGCCTACGCGCTGGATACCAGTTCTGGCGCCTTGCGGTGGAGCACCCGGCTGCAGGGCCAATCTCTGGCCGACCGCTGGCCCGTCGTCGTCGGCGACGCTGCCATCTATCGCTCTCAATCTCTACACAACTTTCACAACCTTTTGCATGAAGGCGATGATGTGATGGACCAGGCAGGAGCAGTCAACCCTGATTGGGCAGCCGATTGGGCTCAGGTCCGCTCCCGCATTGTCGACTTTCTCGCCGACAACCCCGATCGCCAGACCTTTTTTGTGCTGGAAGCCGCCACGGGAGCTCTGCGCGGGCCAGCGCCCATGTTGTACACCTACGGCAACCAGGACAATCCTGGACCCCCGGTAGTGCGCGGCGAGGAGATCTATACGCTCTTCCGGGCTCGCCACGGCATTCAGCAAGACGCCGGTTCTGTCCACGTTACCACCCTCTACGATGCTGCCTTGGGCCGGATGGACCTGACCACGCTCGATGTCACCAACCTCACATTGGCGCCCGGTCAGCAGTGGAACCTACACTACCGAGCCACCTCCGACGAACCCGCGGTCCTGAGCATGGCAGGGAACATGCTATTCGTGGACACCTGGACCCGCCTGGGTGGCATAGATGTGGACACAGGCGAGTTGTTCGAAGTGGCCAATGTGGCCGATGATTGGCCGGAATGCTGGGACCAGTGCGTCGGACGCGCTGGTCCCATGCCTTTCTTTGACAGCTACCCATTCCCCGGCCCCCGCGTGGGTGAGGCGCGTGTGCATCGGCCAGCCGTCGTCGCCAATGGTGTGATCTATTGGCGCGTGATCGAGGGTGGGTTGGCGGCGATCGGCCATTCCACTGGCGCACAGTCTCAGCCTTACCTGTGGCCTTCTAGAGATGTGGTGCGTGATCAGCCTCAGGACACCCTCAGCCGCCTGGTTGCGGCTCCCTCGCTATCAACGGTGCAGTCACTGTCTGACTATGTGTGGAACGAGCCTTTCCGCCCCGTACCGTTTCCGGATGGTGATCTGGTGGCCCTACTGGAGGAAGAAATCCAGGCAATTGCGAACGCGGGCCATCTGGCACCCTTTTTTCTGGAACGAGGGTTCACGACTCCGGAGGGCGTCCCGGGCGACTCTGCCCATCCCGAAGACGGTCTGGCTGCATTCGGCCCGTACGGCAACGTCTACTGGTTTGATCCTGGCGAACTGGTATACAC
>JABMQG010000505.1 GCA_013203365.1 Planctomycetota bacterium
CGGTTCGCCGACATGGGTGGCGCACTGGCCGAGTTGAAGCACAGTGAGCGAATCTACCGTGATTCGCAAATCGACGTGACTCACAACCACGTACGTTTGCTGTACAGCGGTCGGCTGTGGCGAACGATTCTAGCCTCGGCCGTGCAAGGTTGGCGCGTGCGCAACTTTGTTGACGACGCGGCCTCGCGCCGACTGGGTCGATCGAAATGGCAAACTGTGTTGTTTGCCCTTTTCGGGGCTCTTGGGGGCCTGTCCGCTGTCGGCGCCGTCGCAGGCGCTGTTTTGGCCTTTGCGCTGGCTTTGGCATCCGTATTTGGGCAAACAAGCGACGCCGCGTCGGGGTGGGGCCCGCTGATCGGTCCGTGGGGCCTGCTGGCAGGGACCATGGTGGTGGTCGGCGCCAGCTTGTTCACAGCAGCCACAATGGTACGTGCCGTCTGGGCCCGTGCAGACCTGCGACGCCATTACCGCAGCATGCTGACCAGCGCCGGCTACCTCTGCCGGGCAATGCGGGCAAGAAGGGCCGAGCAGCTCATCGGCTGGCATCGCGTCGGTCGCGTATCGGCCGGCCGGGCGATTAAACTGAAAGACTCGCCGACGCGATTCATCCTGCACCTGATGCTGTCGGTTCTGCCGGCGCCGCTGCACAGGTTCCTGACCGACCGAGCCTTTGCTCTGGCGAAGCTGCGATACATTTTCGTGCGACCGCTGCGGCTGTACTTCAATCAGCAGGCCCGGGAACAGTGGATGGTTGAAATGCTCGATGACGGGCTCGCGCACGGCATGGTCAGCGAAGATGAGGCAAAGACCATCCGCGGGCAGTTGCAGGAGCCCTTTATCCAGAAATATCTCCAGAGCCTGGCGGTGCATATCTGTACGCTGCCGATCACACAAGTGGTTTCGGTCACAGTGGCCGTAATCTACGTTTTGCAGCATCCGCAGTTGTCCTGGGCGGACGCTTGGGCACGGGCCTTGTTGATCCTGGGCATCTTCCAGGTCACGCCGATATCCCCCGGCTCGTTGACTCGCGGATTTTACGTGCTTGCCATGATGATCCGCGATCGCAACTACCGCGATTACAAGATCGCCGTGTGGATAGGCTTCTGGAAGTACATCGGTTACCTGGCGTTCCCGATTCAAATGGCGCAGCGTTATCCCGCGATCGCACGCTTCATGGCCGGTCGATGGGCCACCGGGGCGGTGCACGTGATACCCGTCTTCGGCGAGCGAGGCGCGCTGCTCGAGCACTCCGTATTCGACCTGTTCTACAATTGGCCTTTGACGGTTCACCGGCGACTTTCTGAACGGGCCGAGCGTCGCCGGCATATTCGCCCTCGCCGTTGGCACGTGCCTGTCTGTGCGGCAGTGGCGTGGGTCGCAATCGCCCAGTTCCCGGCTTGGCTGGCAGCGGCGCGGGGCGCGCCGCTTGCCCCGGTTGCCAGCCCCTGGCTGCTGGCTGCGGCGGGTGTGGTCGGCGGCTTGGCTGGCAGTTGGCTGGCCGGCGGAGCAGCGGCCGGCTCGCGTATAGTAATGGGCGGGCTCTGCGGTCTGTTGATAGTGGTGGCTGATCTTTGCGCCATGGCCTGGGGCCCTGCGGCAACCTGTGGTGCCGAGGAACTGTGGGCCGCGTTGCATCCTGCGCTGTTACCGGGGTTCGCAACAACACTGCTCGCATTCGCCGCCGCAGCGGTCGCCGAGCTGTTTGCTCCCTACAGACGAAAAGAGCAGTAGGTGGAGAAATCCGACGGGAATCCTTCCCGCGGACGATGCGTCAAGCTGGCCGGCATTTGCAGTTTGTCTCAAAACGGCCGCTTGACAACCGGGGTTGTTCCCGAGACAATAAGCAAGAGTATCAAGGACCGGCGGATCTTTGTGAAAGGGTTTCGCAGGGCGCCGGGCAGGCCCGGGTGGCAGTCGGGCTTGTGTTTGCAAGGCTTCTCAGGCAATGTCACGTCTTAGCGAGAGTATTCGGTCTTCCGGGCCGCCCCCATACAGCAGACTCGTGTGCATGCCTGCGCAGGTTTGGCAAATCCGATGCGCCGGTTTCAAGAAGGAGCCGACTTATGGCTACCGGAACAGTGAAGTGGTTTAACGATTCGAAGGGCTATGGTTTTATCGCCTGCGATAGTGGAACGGACGTTTTCGTTCATCACAGCGAGATTCAGGCCGGAGGCTTCCGCACCCTCAGCGAAGGGGAGGCAGTGGAATTCGAGATTGCCGAGGGAGACAAGGGCCCCAAGGCGGTTAATGTGCGAAAAGCACAGACATAACCGATTTTGGAACAATAGCTTAAGAGCCTTTAATAGAATCTGCGCCGGATTGAGGCTCAGCGAAACACAGGGGTGCCGGCAAGGCAAGGCAGGCGATGCTTCTGCATCGTCGATGCAGGGTCGCGCCGCCAGCTGAAGCCGGCTTGGGCGATACAGACGAGCGTTCGCTCTAACCTTGCCGACGCGGCTCAATACCGCGCATCGGCCCTGCGGCCGGTTGAAGTCGGCCAGATTTTTGGGAGTCGCTCAGGGCAGGGCAAGTCACACTGGGCAGCGCCAGCGGCGGTTGCTCGCGTAAAATAACAGTGTGCCTGCAAACTTCAAGAGTCGCCTTCCAGCGACTCCACTGTTTCGCTGGAAGAAGCGACCTCGCCCATTCGGCTGTCGCTCTTGCAGGCCGGTTTATCCGCCGTGGCGCCGCTGGCCAGCTCGGGCACCTGGGGGAGGTCTTTCAGATCAGCCAGGCCGAATACCTCAAGAAATTTCCTTGTCGTGCCGTACAGCATCGGCCGACCAATTTCCTCGGCCCGTCCGATGATCTTGACCAGCCCCTTTTCCATCAGATTTCGAATGACCTCCCCAGCCGAGACGCCGCGGATACCCTCGACGTTTGCCCGGAGGATCGGCTGCTTGTAGGCGATGATGGCAAGCGTCTCCAAACCGGCTTGACTTAGCTTCGACTCGCTACGGGCCTTTAACAGTCGGCTGAGCACGTCGTTGAACTCGGGCAGTGTGAGCATCTGATACCCGCCGGCCAGTGACTCGATGCGAAACGAGCAGACCATTTGTTCGTACCGCTCATTTAACCGATCCACCGCCTGCCGCGCCGCCATGCGCCCCCCGTCCAGGCATGCGACTTCGGCAATCTTGGCCGCCGACAGCGGGGTATCCGTTGCAAATAATATCGACTCTACCGCCGAGACGTCGATATCGCTGACCGACTCGGGCGACTGTTGGCTCTCTGCTTGCTCAGCGGCGTCTTCGTTTTCCATCACTTGTCCGTCCATGATTGCCTTGCTATCCTAACCGCCTTCCAGCATAGCCGCGATAAATCATTTTGCAAGGCATTGCCGCGTTCTTAGTTCGGCAGGGCTGGCTATCGGCCAAGTGTTTCCGCCAAGTCCAACCGCCGGGCAGGGGGCAGGAATTTACCCGATTTGTTTTGCAATTGGGCGAAAATGTTGTACCTTGCCGACTGCGGAATACCTGCAGCAGGAGGCGTGTCGCCAGCAATTCGTGTCGGTGACTTGGCTGTGGGTCGGCGTACAAGAGGAACTTAATGGTTAAGCAGGATGCCATAGAGGTGGATGCGACGGTTGTCGCCGCGCTTCCGAATGCGATGTTCAAGCTCAAGCTTGACAGCGAGCATGGCGAGCACGAAATCCTTGGCCACGTAAGCGGCAAGATGCGCCAACACTACATTCGCATCCTCCCGGGTGACCGCGTTACCGTTCAACTCAGCTCGTACGACCTTACCAGGGGTCGAATTGTCTACCGACACAAGAATTGACCTGCGACGGTGCCCGGCAATCTGCTGGGGTACGTCGATATTCCTATCCGTGCCGCGGTAGCGGGAATCGTCAGGAAGCCATCTGTGCGGCCCCGTTGTTCATCCACCTTAAGCCAGAGAAATGGTGGCATTCCAGTTGAGGAGAACACGTTGAAGCGATTCAAGAATGCCGGCGATATCAAGGTGGGTGTGGTTGGCTACGGTGGGGCGTACAATATGGGGCGTAACCACTTGATGGACATGAAAAAGGCGGGAATGACGCCCCTGGCGGTTGCGGACACCGATGTAAAACGCTTGAAGGTGGCGCAAGCGGAATTCCCCGGCATCCGGACCTACACGTCACTGGGCGCGATGCTGAGAAGATCCGACATAAACCTGATCACGATCATCACCCCGCACAACACGCATGCCAGGCTTGCACTCCAGGCTCTCAGGGCCGGCAGGAGCGTCTGCTGCGAAAAGCCACTGGCGATCACCACCGCCGACTGCGATAGGATGATCGAGTTGGCCGGAAAGAACAAGGTCCTGCTCTCGACGTATCATAATCGCCACTGGGACGGGTGCATTACGCAGGCAGTAAAGACGATCGAAAGCGGCGCAATCGGTGAAATCGTCCGCATCGAGGCCCGTATAGGCTGCCATGGCAAACCCGGCAATCAGTGGCGAAGCAGCAAGAGCATCTCAGGTGGTATACTCTACGATTGGGGAGTGCATCTGCTGGAATATTCGCTGCAGCTGATCCACTCGAATATCGTCGAGGTCGGCGGCTTTGCCAAGACCGGATTCTGGGCGCCGAAAACGGTCTGGAAGGGCGACACAATTGAGGATGAGGCATTCGCCGTTGTGCGATTTACCTCGGGGCAGTGGCTGACGTTGACCGTTAGCAACATTGATTCCAACTCCACAGAAGACCAACTTGAAATCACCGGGACTAAGGGAACGTACGTCTTCGGTGAGCTTAACTGGCGGCTCATCCAGCCTCGTGGCGACAAACTGGTCGTCACCAAAGGCGCGAACCCGCTCAACGAGTGGGGGCGATTCTATGAGAATATCTCGGATCACCTGGTCAAAGGCGAAAAACTTATCATCACGCCTGAATGGTCGCGCCGGCCGATCCACATTCTCGACCTGGCCTGCCGCAGCGTCGCTAAAGGGGTCAGCCTGAAAGCGAAGTACAGCTGAAACCGCGGCCGGCCGGCTTGTCCGGCGATCAATAAACCAATAAACCGTCGCTACGTCGGGGGTGTTATGTTGTACGCTTCTCCGACGACCTCAGCTTTCGATGAGTCTGCCCGCCAGTATCGCAGCTCCGGTAGCGGCTTCTTCCTGGCCTTCAGAGAGCACAAGTGGCAGGCCGAAGGCCTCTTCGGCCGTTCTGCGTAGCATTGCGTTTTTGCGCAATGCGTTGCCGCTGCCGACGAGTTCCGTTCTTGCAGCCAACACATCCGGCGGAAGCATATCACGGAGGTTAGTCACGATTCCCATCGCCAGGCCGCGGGCGAGCTGACCGAGAGTGAAATTCCCCGACGATATACCCTCAATGCCACCGCGAAGCGACGGATCGTGCCGTTCGCCGAAGAAAAACGGGCGGACGACCGGCCATCCGGAAGCGGACAGTCCGAGTTCGTTGATCCTTGCATACAGCTCGTCGTCCGGCGGGGGGGTGCAACCGAGGTCGCTCGTCCACGACTTGACCGCCTCTGCCAACCATGCCCAAGCCGAGCCGCCGCCAAGCGACGCGGCGACCATGGCCCATCGTTCGCCGGGGTATGGGCGGTACTCAAAGGTGGCTACCCGAGTCGTGAAATCGAGTTGTGCGTCGGCGGGCATCACAGCGGAGATCTGACCACCCGTTCCGAGCGTCAGGGAAAGTTGCTCGTTAGGCCGGCGGAGCGTGGCGAACATGGATGCCTGATTGTCGCCGAAGGCCACAGCGACAGGAATGCCCGCCGGCAGACCAAGCGATTCGGCTGAAGCAGGGGCGAGCGTCCCGGCCAGGGCCGGACAGGGGTGGACCTCCGGCAGAATCTCGGCCGGGATGTTCGCCGCGGCGACCGCCTTGGCGTCCCACGTAAGTGCGTGGGGTGCAAAGAGGCCGAAGCTCGCCGCGTCGGTAGTATCGGTTATCGGCCGATCCAGCCCGCAGAGGCGCCCAACGAGCAGATCATGAATAGTGCACGCGGTCGCGGCGCCGGCCGGCAGGGCGCACCTCGCGGCCAGCCAAGCTAGCGTCGCACACCCGAAACCCGTGGACAGTGAGTAGCCGGTTCGAGCGATAAGGCCGGGCAAAAAGCCTTCGTCCTCGCCGCATCGCCGATCCTGCCAGGTGATCAGCGGTGTAAGGGCCCGGCAGGTTTTATTCAACACGACCACGCCGTGCATCTGCCCCGTGGCGCCGACGGCCCGGACCTGCTTTCGCAATTCGGCCGGGAGTTTGCAGACGACGTTAAGGGCCGCTTCGACGAGCGTGGAAGCGTCCTGCTCCGACCGGCCTGGCGGGCCTGGAAGATCGGCTCGGTGCGCCGACGAAGTCACCGCGAGCACAGTCCCGGCCGCGTCGGCGATAACCGCCGCGACTTTGCTGGTTCCGATGTCGATCCCCAGAAACATGACTGCTCACTCCTCGACCGCCATGCAATCCGCCGTCCGACTACCCACCATCACGAGCTCGCTGATCGGGTAATTGCACAACTCGATGCCCTTGCGGTTCACCGCCGGCGCCTTTGATGTGGCCCCTGCCGGCCGGAATCGAGCCGCGGGCCTCGCTCGCTGCATCTGGTCGTTAACCGCCTAGAACTGTCTGAGGAAGCGGACGTCGTTTTCGAACAGCAGCCTAATGTCGGGGATGTTGTGCTTGCGCATGGCCATGCGCTCAATGCCCAACCCGAAGGCGAAACCGGTGTACTCTTCCGGATCGTACTTGACAGCCTGCAGAACGTTGGGATCGACCATCCCGCAGCCACCCATTTCGATCCATTCAGTGGACCCGTCGCTCTTATGGAACAGCAGGTCGACCTCCGCCGACGGCTCGGTGAATGGGAAGAAGCTCGGGCGAAAGCGTGTCCGTACATCATGGCCGAAGTAGCCCTTGCAGAACTGGTCGAGACACGTTTTCAGGTCGGCCATGCTGACGCCGCACCCGACATAGAGACCCTCGACCTGGTGGAACATGAAACTGTGCGTGGCGTCGACGGTGTCTGGTCGATAAACCCGCCCCACGGCGATGACCCGCACCGGCGGGTTGCCGGCTTCCATCACTCGGGTCTGAATCGTGGAGGTCTGAGAACGCAAGAGCATCTTGGGCGTTATGTAAAAGTTCTCCAACTCGTCGCGGGCCGGATGACTATCGGGAATGTTCAAAGCGATGAAGTTGTGCCACTCGTCCTCTACCTCAGGCCCATAGGCAATGTCGAAGCCCATCCGGGCGAAGACTTCGGTAATCTCGTTGATAGTCTGAGTTAGGATGTGTGGCCTGCCGATGTTCAACGGGTTTGCCGGCAGTGTGACGTCCGTAAGCGGCTTGTCGCCGCCGGAAGGGCCCAGTGAACTCTTGGCCCGGTCGTACATCATCTGGATGGCGGCCTTCACGTCGTTGGCCAACTGTCCGACGGCGGGCTTGGCCTGTTTCGGTACTTCTTTCAGCCGCCCCATCGCCTGCTTGATCTGGCCCTTGGTGCCGAGGTACTTCACGCGGAACTGCTCGAGCTGCTCAGCATCGGCTACCTTGTCGACCTCGGCGATGGCGCGGGCCTTCAGTTCTTGAAGATCTTCCAATAAGCTCATACGCCACCTTTGCAGTAGGTGCGTGTGCATCCGACATGTCGGCCGCTACGGAGGGCAATTCAAGCGGCGCTGTCAGTAACGTTGGCGAGCTTGTCAAACATCTCCGGGTCGGCCACGGCAATCTCGCTGAGCATCTTGCGGTTCAACGCAATGCCGGCGATCTTCAGCCGGTTGATGAACTCACCGTAGCGAACGCCCCGCTGCCGACATGCGGCGGAGATGCGGGTGATCCACAGCCCGCGAAAATCACGCTTGCGGACCCGCCGGTTTCGGTAGGCATGCTGCCCAGCGCGAAGTAAAGCAGTGATCGCCAGCGAATAGCGAACACCTTCAGCGCCGTGATGGCCGCTGACACTCTTGAGAACCCGCTTGTGCTTGCGATGACGTGCCGAACCTTTACGTGCACGTGGCATGGTGCCACTCCTTATCTTGCCGGCCGGTGGACGACCGATACATCGGCCTGTTTTGCAGCGACGAGCCGGGCGCTTGTGCGACCGTTCGAGGCTCGCCCCAATGGGCTCCCACCTGGGCCAGATTCTTCCAGACTATTCCATTCCACCACCGCCTGGGCCTACATTCCCAACAGCCGGCGGACCTGTTTCTCGAAGGCCTTGGGCACCAACGTGCTCTTTCGGCCGTTACGAATCGCCTTGCCGGACTTGTTGGAAAGCAGGTGGCCCCGGCCGCATACATGTCTCTTGAATTTGCCCGAGGCCGTAACTTTGATTCGCTTGGCCACTGTCTTGCGCGTCTTCATTTTTGGCATAACATACACCTTCCAGCAAGGTTATGAACTCGCCGTCAGCTCCGTGCCGCAGCCGGCCAACGGGCGAAAGTTGCACTATTCTACTAGCGAAAGCACATTTGTAAAGGACAGATTCCCTGGGTTAGACAAGTTTTGCGAGCCTTCCGGCCCGTGCTGGCAGGTTCGATCGGTGCGCTCATCGCTCAACTGTCGGCGTTGAATCCATCTCACCCAGGCCAAGTCGCAACCTCTACTGGCGTGCTGCAAAAAAAGCAAGGTGCTCTAAGGACGCGGGCTTGGATTCAATGGCGCAACTACCGCTATTTGGCCTTTTCGATGCCTAGTGGGGCCATGACCATCGTCATCCGTCGGCCTTCCATCTTGAAATCGCGTTCGAGCTTGGCCAGACTGGCCAATTCTTCCTTGATCTGATTGAAGGCATCCCGCCCCATGTTCAAATGGGCCATTTCGCGCCCGCGGAACAGCATCGTGAACTGCACCTTGTTGCCCTTGGCCAGGAACTGCTTCGCCTTGTTGACCTTGATCTCCTGGTCGTGGATATCGGTCTTCGGCCGCATGCGAACCTCTTTGAGAACGGCCTCGTGGTGATGGGTCTTGGCTCGCTGGTCCTTCTTTCTCTGCTCGTACTTCCATTTGCCGTAATCCATGATTCGGCAAACGGGCGGCTTCGCTGACGGCGCGACCTCGACCAAGTCCAGCCCGACCTCCGTGGCCATCTGCCGGGCCTGGATCGTTTCCACTATGCCGACTTGCTGGTTATCTTGGTCGATCAACCGTATCGGTGAAATGCGAATCTGGCTGTTACAACGTAGAGACTTGCTGATCGTCTATCCTTTCTGTGAAATCCATAGAGCAGCGCTCTGACGCCGCCCCGCGTGGACAACGCGCTATTCCTTATCGGCTGGCCATGTAAGTGGCCGATCGCCTTTTCCCCGGCGACAGACTTCGGCCGCCTTCACGGTCGCGCACACCGTCAACGACCGATACACATCCGCCGCCCAACTGGCCGCAACGGGTCGAAATATTCCACTCAGACATCTTTCCTACCCTTTACAATACACATGTCAGGTGTTTTCTGCAACGCCGTCCGCAACATCATCTTCCAGATTCCGCCTGCCGAACCGTCAAGAAGGAATCGACACAAAGGCGAGCACCCGCCGACCTGCCACAACACACGAAGTCCATTACCCAAGGACCCAGCAAATAACACTGTCGTAGCTATCGTACAGATCCTCGTCCTTGTGCCGATCAAATCGCAGCATAATTTCCCTATCCACTCTACCGCGCCACCCCGGCGAGTCAAACTTATTTCCCACCGCCCCGGGAGCTTTGGAATTCGACATCACCGCTCATCCTACCACGCCTCCAGCTCGCCGACAATCTCCTCCACGAGGTCTTTGATGGTGACGATCCCCACCGGCTTGTCGGTGGCGCTTACGACCAGGCCCATCGCTAGGTGGGCTCGTTGTAGCGTAACCAGCGCCTCGGAAACGTTTAGCGTCTCGGCCAGGCAAATCGGCGGCCGAACATGATCGGTCAGGTTCGCTAGGCCGTCGTCTGCTCGCAGCACGTCGTAGATATTGACGATGCCGACTATGTTGTCCGGCCGGTCGCGCCCCACAGGCAGTCGCGAGAAGTCATGCCGGGCCAGCGTTTCGACGAACTGCTTTTCAGGGCATTCTGCAGGAATGGAGACTACGCGAGACAGCTCAACCATCACTTCCCGCACGGTCGTGGACTGCATCGAGACCACCCGATCGGCCATGTGCGATTGAAACTGGGTCAATACGCCCTGGGCATGCCCCTCGGCCAGGAACGTGCGGACGCGTTGTCTCGGCTCGGGCTCGCCGCCGCCAATTTTATGACCCGGCCACAGCCTCAGCATCACCCCGCCAACTGCCAGCACCACTGGCGACAGGCCTATCCATCGGCAAGCGCCCATCACTGCCGTTACCACCCAACTGAGCCGGTAGGTCAGCGTCTCGCCGGCGACGCGAAACACGTTCTTCGGAACCAACTCGCCTAAAACAAAAAGCACCGGGGTGACGGCAGCGGTGGCATATAGCTGGGGGTTCTGGGTGCCGTACATCGCAAACAGCAGGACAGTCGGCACGGTAACCAGGTAGTGCGCTGCGTTTGTTCCGATCAGCAGCGACACGAGCAATTCCTGGGGCCGGGCCAGCGCCCTGCTCAGCCGGCGGGCCCGATGGTCCGGACCGGCCGATCGCAACTCCAGACGTACCTTGTTTAGAACGTACGTTCCCGTCTCCAGTCCGGCAAAAATCGCCGAGGCCGCCACCCCTAGAAGTATTGCCGTGAAGCAGAAAGTGACTTGGACTGCCGTGGCGAGGGCTAACACATCGTGTCCTCCCTCAGACGAAGCCGCAACTGCCGAACCCGCCGTCGATGCACCGACTCGACGGTGAATTCCAGGTTCAGGTAGGTCGCCACGTCACCTGCTATGGGCACCCGGCCCAGCAGGCTGACCACCAACCCGCCAATCGTGCTGATTCGTTCGAAGCTGAGGGGCGATTCAAATAGGTCGGACCATTCGTGAATTGCCAGATCGGCGTCCAGCAGGTATTCGTTTTCACCCACCCGGCGTACCGGATCGGTCAGTTCTTCGCCTGGTGCGGCTATTTGGCCGACGATTTCCTCCATCGCGTCTTCCAGCGTCACAAGACCGGCCGTGCCGCCGTACTCATCCACGACGATCGCCATTTGAGTCTTGGTCTGGCGGAAGCGCAGCAGCAACTTGTCCACCGTTCCGGTTTCGGGCACGTAGGGCACGTCCCTGACCAGCTTGGTCAATACCGTCTGCGGTGCAAGCAACAAGTGCTTGGCGTGGACCACACCCAGCGTGTTGTCCAGGTCGCCGCGATAGACGGGGATCTTCACCAATCCGGTCTTGCGGAATAACTCCACCAGACCATCCGCAGGCGATTCAATGTCGTATGCCACCATGTCCACGCGGGGAACCATAATGTCGCACACTTTCAGCCGGCTGAGGCCGATTACCTCTTGAAGCCAGGTCGATTCGCTTTCGGTTATCATCCCTCGTCGGCCGGATAGCTCTAAAAGGTCGGCCAATTCCGCCGGTGTCAGTGCCGTCGGTACGTGTCTGCTCGGCACGGACAACCGCGTCAACGGGTCGATCAGAAAGAAGTTCAGGGCCGTCTGCACCGGCCCCAGGACACGCACCAGCAGCGAGAGCGGGCCAGCCGTTAGTCTTGCAAACACCGGCGGTGAGGAAATGGCCAGGTTCTTCGGACACACCTCGCCAAGCAGGATAATCACCAACAGTGGAGACAAGAGCAACACCACATCCCACCACGGCCCCACCGTCATAGCCAACTGAAGCCGCAAGACCAGCGAAGCGGAGACCGCAAAGAAGGCCACGTTTGCCAACTGGTTGCCCAGAAGCAACACCATCAATAGCCTGCGCGGCCTGCGCATGAGCGACACAACCATGCGCCCCGCACGCTGGCCGTCGCGGCCAAGCCTGAGCAGTTCCACACGCGAAAGACTAAAAAGCGCCGTCTCCGCTCCTGAGAACAGCGCCGAGCAGAAAATCAGTCCAACCAGGCCGATCAGCTCCCATGCGTGTTCCACGATGAACTGCCCGAGACTCACTTTGGCGTCTCCGTCAAGCCCAGTAGCGTTGCGGCCTGCTCGGCGGCGTCGGCCGCCTCTACATCCGGCGTCAACTCCAACTGTGCGGCGTCGGTAAAACGGCGGAACCACGTGCGCTGATTCTTGGCGAAACGCCGAGTGTTGATCTTGATCCTTTCGACGGCATCGTCCATCGAGCAGTTCCCATCCAGTGCTGCAATGATCTCGGCATAGCCCAGCGCCGCCGAGGCCTGGCTGTTCAGCCCGCGCGGGTCGGCGTGAAGCCGGCGGACCTCTTCCACCAGCCCGGCATCGACCATTCGATTGACGCGTGCGTTGATCCGATGGTTGGTGTCTTCACGCCGGCGGCGAATAAGCAAGAGCCTGCATTCGTACCGCCGGGTCGGGTGGCCCCACTGAGTTTGCAATTGGCTTATCGGCTTACCGGTTAGCTTGTAGACCTCCATCGCGCGAATTATTCGCCTATGGTCGTTTGGATGTATGCGCCGGGCCGCTTCGGGGTCGATGGCGACCAGCTCGGCGTGCAGGGCGGGGGCGCCCTCGCTGCCGACACGGACTTTCAACTCGGCACGAATGGTCGGCGAGCAGCCCGGGCCGTCGAAAAGCCCTTCAAGAAGACCCATCAGGTACAGATTCGTGCCGCCTACGGCCAGCAGTGGCTTGCCCGACCCCGTAGCGGCCGAGATCGCCGCGTCTGCCAGGCGGACGTAATCATGCACTGTGAACGAGCTGTCGGACCAAGGGTCGGCCACGTCAATGGCGTGATGGGGGATCTCCGCGCGAATGGCCGGCGCCGGCTTGCCCGTGCCGATGTCCATGTGCCGGTAGATCTTCATGGAATCCACACTGAGAATCTCCCCACCGAATCGCCGCGCCAAGGCCGCCGCCAGAGACGACTTTCCACTGGCGGTGCATCCCATTATTCCGTAGACTTGATGCATTGTGATCCGATTCTGCGTGGTTCGGCAGTGACTGTCAAGCTCGCTGCCGGTTAAGTGGGAGCCGAGCGATGAAGGCAAACTCCTGGCTGGTTGCATCGTGGGTGTTGCTCTTGCTGGCGGGTGGGCTGCTGGCCGGCTGTGGAAGCATCGACATCCGGGTACCGGAGAATATTTCTATCGGCGGCGGCAAATACCTTGATGCCGCAGACGACATTGAGCCGGCTCGCCCCGGCGATGCCACCGACGCCGAGCGGGAAAACCGCCAGCTTCGCCAGCGGATCGCCCAATTGAACCAGCAACTCAAGGATGCCCAAGGCAAGCTCCACAAGACAGAAAAACGCGTCGAAGACCTGCAAGGCGAAAACCGTAAGCTGCGCGAGGAAAAAGACAAGCTCAAGCGCCAGCGAGACGATTACAAGACCCGGCTCGACAGATATATGGACGATTAGCGCGAGGCAAATCGCCCACGACGGCCCGTCGGCCCGACCGCGGAGTCTATTCATCATGCGAGTCGCTGCCTTGTGTATTTTCCTTGTCGCCGGCTGCATGCCAGCACCGCAGCCAAACACCGACTCGCCGGTCGGCCGGATCGCGCCAGGCGGTGAGTCTTACATTCAGCCTTTACCCGTGCAGCAGCAACGGGCGTATCCTGAGACTGTCACCGGTCGATTTGTCAGTCTGGCCGATTTTGAAGACAGCGGCCTACTTGCCGGCGGGGGCCAGCTTCGCCATTTTGCCGTCAACCCCATCGACACCGGGCGACTGCGCAGAGTGCTGAACGTCACGCGAACCGGAATCGGTGCCGTGGATGTGCTGCTGCCGGCGAAAGGGTCGCTGGTTTTTCGCACACCCTACATTCACGATTTCCGACCCTACACACTGCTGAGCTTGGCTGTTTGGGCAGAGGCAGTCCGCGACGATCTGGTCATTACTCTGAGCAATACGACCGCCACCTGGCGGGGGCCGCAACGGCTGGTTCGACCAGGGTGGAACACCGTCATGATCGACCTTGCTCGCCTGCAACGAAGCGGTACGTTCGACCTTGCGGATGTCAGGACGATCGAAATCCGATTCGCGTGTGCCGAGGATCCGATTTCGTTCGGCCTGGACGACATAATGCTGATCGACAACCGCCGGCAGATTGCCGACACACCGACTGGCGTGCAACTGCACAAGACGGGGCTGGACTATGTGCTGACGTTACCAGGCTGGGACATCCCCATTTACATAGCCCAATCAGATGACGGACTTTGGCGGCTGGGTCCGTACCAACCGGCGGTTAATCTGGCGGCGACGACAAATCCAGATCCCTCGCCGGCGCAACGCCCTGATGATCCACCCGCCCAAGGGGTCGCCCGCGAAGACCTCTCTGCCATGGGCCGGCGCACGGTCGGGAATGTCGAACTGCTGGAAGCCAACCCAATTCGGCTGCGAATCCGCAATACGTGGTATTTCCCCCCGCAGCCGGGCGAGTGGGCCGACATGGACGTTCGACAAATACGATGGGAGTACACCTTTTACGC
>JABMQG010000050.1 GCA_013203365.1 Planctomycetota bacterium
ACTGCACACCATAGGGACCGTAAGTCGCAAACCTTCTGTGTGACCCATCCCTTCCACCCCGTGTTCCCGGAGAATGTTGCCGACCGACGTATCAGAGAGTCTCCCCCCGAGGTTCTTCAGGGCGCCCTGAATCTTGTCATACCCCCAGGTCGGATGCTCCTGTGCCATTCGAACAATCAGTTCAGCCACTTCTTGCTTGATGCGTGGGCGTCCAGCCCGTTTGCGCAGATGGCTGAAATCCCACTTTTTGGCGACCAACTCCCGATGCCAACGCAGTATCGTGTCGGGCGTAACGATGGTGGCCAGTTCGTGAAGTGCCTTGCGGCCAAGTACTTTCCCTTTCACCGCCAGTCGGCGTCGCTGGTCATCGTTCAGCAGAATGCGCTTCTTCCCCAGCTTCTCACGCAGGGCTTGGTTCTCGACCTGAAGATACTCAATGACGTCTTGCTGCTCGCGGTTGATCTGAGAGGCCATGTACAATACGATCAGGTGCCAGGGCTTGAGGATGAATTCCAGCATACGGTTGGATACTCCTTGCGAACAAAAAGAGTATCATCTCAGCAGGCGAGAGCGGAGTCAACCGCCTGAGTCCAGAGAAGCGCGATCAGCACAAGTTTTTTCCATCCAAACGCCCATTACATGTAGGCTGGACTTTTTCACCCTACGCGGTCGAGTTTCTTGACCTCATGAGAAGCGCGCCATTTCCCCGATTAAACTCTGTGCGGCATCGACTTGATGTCTGTGAAGACTTGCCCACGCACCCGGGGCAGAGTCGGCTACTTTGCCTTGGCCTGCTGGTGCAATGCCGCCAAGGCGTTTAGGGGGCGTACTTGCAGTTTGAGCCGTCCTTGTGTGGATTCCCAACGGTATACGCTGGCGGGTGTCACGCCGAGCGTTTCGGCGAATTGCGCTACCGACAATCCGAGTTGTCTGCGCAGCCGGGCCACCGATCTTCCCGTCGGGCGAATTCTTGGCCGTGTGCCTGTCGAAGTCTCGGCCACAGCGCGCGAGACGCTGGCGGTTTGCGCTTTTTTCTTTGGGGTTGCTTTGCTGGCTCCGCCGCTGCGGGGCCGCCCCTTGGGCTTCGTTGCTGGACCGGGCTGGGCGTCAGCGTCGAAATCGATGCCGAAGATGGCGCCGACCTGGTCGTCGGCAAGAGCGTCACCCGCCACGCCGGCAGCGGCGCCTGGCAAGGCCATCTCGGCGGCGATCAGTTCTTGCGCATCGACATCGCGCAGCAAGAAGAGGAGTTCGGGCCGGGTATCGAGCCGGCTGCCCACGCCATAAAGGGCCGAGGCAACGTGCTTGCACATCACCGCCCAATCGGGGCAGCTGCAGGACAGTTCAATCTCGCCCGGTTTTGGGAACAAGCCATCCTTCCTGTCGGTCACGACGGCCATTACCTGGTCAGAGAGTTTGCCCTGAAGTAGTTCGAGCATCGAGCCGATCTGACCGGAGCACTCTTTTTTGATGGCCTTCCATGCGGCGGGTTTCAGTTTCTTGATGCCGATAGATACCTTGTAGAGTGAGGAGCCGGTGACCATGGCTTCGATCCGACCGGGTTGAATTTCCAGATGGCACACGGAACCATTGCGGACGTAGGTCCGCCCGCGCGGTAGCCGATTCGCGTAGTCGGAAAAGGATTCAAGGTGGTCGCACCAGCCCTTGCCCCAAAAACTCCGGGCGATTGTTCGTCCTTCAATCTCCACGGGCTGAATGTCTTTGCCCTTCTTGCGCAGTTTCTCCATTTTCTTCTTGGCTTTAGCCCGGCGCTCGGCCACGGGAACATATCGGCCCCAAAATGACATACCATCTCCTTACAAAGTCGCGCGGGTTACATCAAGGCGGACAAGGTGCAATAATTCATCGTCGGGCAATTCCGTCAGGTTCACCTCGCCGCCGCCGCCGGCGAGGAGTTCGTCCGCCAATTGTCGCTTTTCCTCGATGAGTGCGTCAATACGTTCTTCGACCGTCCCGCTGGTGACGAACTTGTGGACCAGCACGTTGCGCTCTTGGCCGATACGAAACGCGCGGTCGGTGGCCTGGTTTTCCACTGCCGGGTTCCACCACCGATCAAAGTGAATAACGTGTGACGCGGCGGTCAAGTTCAATCCCGTGCCACCGGCCTTGAGCGACAGAATGAAAAAGGGCGGGCCGTCCTCATCCTGAAATTGATCGACGATTGCTTTGCGCTTCTTTACACTCGTTCCACCGTGCAGTATCAGCCCGCCCCTGCCAAAGATCCGGGCCAAGTGCTCGGCCAACGGACCAATAATCTCGCGGAATTGGGTAAACACAAGCACCTTCTCCTGGCGTTCGGCGAGTTCTTCGCAGATCTCCCCTAGGCGAAGAAACTTCCCGCTGTCGCCGCACTCATATTCCCCGTCTCCGGAAAGCTGGCTGGGGTGATTGCAGATTTGTTTCAATCGCATCAGTGTTTGCAGCACCAGGCCTCGCCGCGCCATCCCATCGGCCGATTCCAGAGCCGATTTCATGAACTGCACCGTCTGTTCATAGAGCCTTACCTGCGACTTGGTCAGGCTGCAGTAACGCGTTGTCTCGGTCTTCTCCGGAAGGTCGGTGATAATCGACCGGTCCGTTTTTAGACGGCGCAGAATATAGGGTCCAACCAATTGACGTAGCGGTGCGAACTGGTTGCGCTCCCGCGCCTGCAGGCTCTTGACGAATCTCTTGAACACCGCCGCCGACCCGAGAAGACCCGGATTAAGAAAATCGAACAGCGACCATAGATCGCCCAGACGGTTCTCAATGGGGGTTCCGGTCAGGACGATGCGCGCGTGGGCGTTGAGCTTCTTGGCCGCTTTGGCCTGGCGCGTTGAGGGATTCTTGATTGCCTGGGCTTCATCAAGAATTATCATCCGCCAACGCTGTTCCGCCAGCCAAGATTGCCGAGTCAGCATCGAATAAGTTGTGACGACAAGGTCGGCTTCCGCTAGATGGTCTTCAGGAGACTCCGCGAGCTTCGCCAGCTTCTCGCGGCAGGTTTCCGCGGGATGCAGGAATACCAGCTTCAGCGACGGGGCGAAGCACTCCGCCTCCTGGCGCCAGTTGCCCAACAGCGACGCCGGGATAACCAGGAGCGACGGCTGCCGCTCCGATTTTTCGTGACGGTCGCACAGCAACAGGGCGAGCGCCTGGATGGTCTTGCCGAGACCCATGTCGTCGGCCAGGCAGGCACCCAAGCCCAGCCCCGTCAGAAAATGCAGCCACGCCAGACCCTCCCGCTGATAGGGCCGAAGCGTGCCCCGCAACTTCCTGCCGGTATCCACGCCGCCCAAGCGCCCCGGATCGCGCAGCCCCGCCAAGATCTCACGCATCGCTTCGCCCGCCGCCACGTGAACCCAGGCACGTTCTTCCTCGGCCTGATCCTCATGCTTCAGGTCGGTCGATGCGCCCGCCAGCAGCCGCATGCCCTCGATAAACGAAATCTCACCGTCTCTTGCCTGTTGTTGAAGCGCCTCCCAGTGGTCGACCGCATCCTGTAACTTCTCGCGGTCCACCTCGACCCACTGGCCTTTAAGCAATACCAGGCCATCTTCACCAGCCAACAGCGCCGCCAACTCCTCCGGCGAAAGGGCGGCATCGCCCAGCGCAACCGTTACATTGAAGTCCAGCACGGCCTCGGCGCCCAGTATCGATTTCCTCCTTTCGCCGATCGTCACCGCAACCTGTGGTCGGGCGCGTTTGCGCCACCAGTTGGGCAACCGCACCGACAGGCCGCTATCCTCGAG
>JABMQG010000506.1 GCA_013203365.1 Planctomycetota bacterium
CACGGAACTGGCACCAGCTTTCCGTGTCGGCCGAGGGTTTGCCGGGCCCACCCGTCAACGTGCCGAATCCAGGAGCGGTGAAGTCGGCAGCCTTGTCGGAATTGTTAATGGCCGGCTGGGTTTGCCCATCGCCAGGTTCATCATTCTGGCCGAAGGCGATCGGCCAGGCCGGCACCATCACCGCCAACAGCACCGCCTGCGTTGCGAATCCAAGGAACTTCATGTTCGCCATGTTCAAAAAAACCTCACTGCACTGCTATGTGAGTATCAAATCAACCAGGAACCCGCACAAGTCGGCGAACGCCTTCGGCCTCAGCGCCTTGGCAAGTTCGCCCGCTCGCTGGTGAAGTCGTTCAGCCATTGCCTCGGCCTGCTGGAATACGCCTAAGCCTTCCAGTTGCCGGCCTAAAGCCACCAGCGCCTCCTCGGATTCGCCAGGGGAGTTGATGGCCTCTAGAAGACCGCCCGCCCAGTCTCCTCCGCCAGCCTTGGCCGCCAAGGCAGTAAGGTAAGTCACACGACCGGCCCGGGCGTCCTCGGCCCAGTCGGACAGGTCGTTGAGCAGTTGAAAAGCCACGCCGAGGTCGCGTGAAAACCTTCCAAGCAGTTCCCGGCGGTCGGCCGACAACGACTCACCGCCCAGCAGCAGCCCGCTGCCCAAGGCCACGGTGAAGGCCGGGGCCGTCTTTAAGGCATATGCCTTCAACACCTGCTGCGGCGGCACGGCCGACAGCAGTGTCTCACGTCGCCACATCAGCTCGGCGCCCTGGCCCTGGGCCAGGCGGACGTGGGCGTGGCTAAGCTCCGCTAGAATCGCCGCCACCGTATCAGCGCCTACCTCGTCACCCGCCGTAGCCACCAGCCGATATCCCAATCCCAGCAGGTAGTCGCCGACGTTTATCGCCACCGCCGGCCCGTGTGTGCGGTGCAACGTCGGTCGCCCGTAGCGTTGGGAGTCTTCGTCTTCAATATCGTCGTGCGCCAGAGAAGCCTTGTGAAACGCCTCGATCGCCACGGCGATGCGAAAAACGCCGTCCCCCAATTCACTCGGGTCCGACACCCCTGCCGTGCAGCACGCCCCGGCCAACGTGATGAACGGGCGAAAACGCTTGCCGCCTCCGCACAGCCATTGCCTGGCCAAGCCCCCTGTTGCGTCCAGTGCACCTCCGAGAGCCTTGGGCTCAGCCAGGGCCAGCAGTCTGGCCAGAACCGGGCCTTCAAACAGCTCTGCGGTAAATTGCATCAGCCCCAGCCACGACGACGACGGAAGCCGGGCCGAATCATTGTGCCATTCAAGCAGTGCCGCCAGCACGGGCAAATCGGTGGCGGTGTCTCGGCAGTCGTCTCGCAACAGCGGGACCGCGCAGGCCGGGACGCCCATCTGCCAGATCTTCTCGAATACCGCCTCCAGGCTGTCCAGGCATGCCACACCAACGATTCCATCGACGTTGCGTTCGGCCAATACCTTCACCACGATCGGTGTGCCGTCGGCCACCAGCACGCGATAGCCCAACTGCTCGGCCCGAATGCGAATGGCCGGCAGGGACAAGCCGCCGTCACCATCGGGGGCGATGCTACCCAGGCACTCCGGCAGCAGCAACAATCGACGAGAGAACGCAACGCCCGCAAGTGCCTCTGCCCAGTAGGCGTTGGCCACCATAACCATGGTAAAGCCGAGGTAGGCCTTATCCAGCCCCAGATTCTCCAGCAGACGCTGGGCCGACGCGTGCAGCGCATCACGGCTAGGCCGGCCGTTGACCGGCAGGGCCGCGGCCTCAGCAATCGCCGCATGGCTAATACGCCCGCGCTCGGCCGGATCGGGAGGAACGGCCTTATAACTTGAAAACCGGCTCGACCGGCCTTGCCGACCGAATCGGCGGATCGCTGATGTCGATTCCGTACTCATCTTGCCTTCTATTCTTACACCGCTGCTTCAACTGCCGACCGTAGTGCCCCGGCAGCCAGGCAAATAGGATACGGTCTTTCATGATACCAGAGCCGAGCAAAATATAGCCCGATCGGACTTGGTCGATCCAGCCCGCCGCCGGCGATCTGCTCACACAGCCAGTTCACCCCGGCCCTGGCGGGCGAGGGCGCCCGCAGCGACGGTCCGTCGGCCAGGGCCTCCACGGCCGCTGCGGTCTCTTCGATGGTCGGCGGGGCCAAGGCAGCTGCGCCCCAACCGCCGTTTGCACCGGCACAGCCCAGCAGATACGCCCGCCCCCGGCGAGCAGGCTCAGTTTGGCCCAGGCCCAGTGCCCGATAGCCACGCAAAACCCGCGACGTGCCGAACACCGGATTCGACTGGTCCGCCGTATGCTGGCTGCCGAACCACAGCGCCGGCCACGACCTGTCCTGACGCTGCGAACGCCGAAGATACTCAAGCCCGCGTGCTACCGCGCGATCGGCCTTGCCGCCCAGCCGGCGGTTCATCCGTGTACGCCACCGATGTAGCGCCTGCATGGCGTGGGCCGTCAGGTCGCTTGCGCTGCGGTCGAAGGTCAGCTTACCCCAGCCCCGGCAGAATGTCGGCCAGCCGCCGTCGCGGTTTTGCAACCCAATCAACCACTCGGCGCCGGCCAACGCCGCCCGAACCGCCTCCTCACTGGGCGGTGCCGCCGCCAGCGCCAGCATCGCCCCGGCTGAGTCGTCGGCATCTCCTATGCTGCCGGGCAGATGCGACCAGCCCCACCCGCCTGGTGGCGAGTGGGTATATGGGTGGCGCTTACGCTGCTGGCGATCGATCAGCCAGTCGCGCGTCGCCTCATCGCCGCCGCCCAAAGCGGCCACCGCCATCGTCGTGTTCCATACCGAGAGGTTCACGTCTATCGGCCAGGCACCGTTATCCCGCTGCGTTGCGAGGATAAACTCAAGGCCCCGGCTTGCGACGGCATGCCCGCCCCGGCCGGCCGCCAGCAGGCTGACGGTTACGAACCCCGTCAACGGCACGGCCTCCAGGAACCCGCCGCTGGCCGGCTGAATCGCCTCCAGCCGGCGCAGCAAGGCCGGCGTGACGGCTCGTTTAAGCCAGCCCAGCAAAACCGGCTTGGGCGACTTGCGGACGTGCCCGGCCAATCCGATCGCTATCAACGCCGCCAGTGCATAGCTCACCACCGGTACGCCCGCCAGCCGGAGCAGCCAGTGTGGCAGTG
>JABMQG010000507.1 GCA_013203365.1 Planctomycetota bacterium
GGCAAGAACAGGGCAAAATCGCTCAGATTATGCAGTGCGAAGCCGGCAAGGCCGCAACCCAGCGCTACGCCAGCGAACCGCACCGGCACCTGCAGACCCTCGGCCCACGGCCTGGCCACCCACACGGCCACCGTCAGCCCCACACCCAAGCCAACCACAGGCAAGAGGTTGTCATACACGAGCACAACAGCACCGGGGTAGTGCGTCACGCCGATGCGCCACAGTAACGCTAACGCGCCAATCCCCAGGACCAGTGCAAGTGAAACGGCACGGCCCGGCGGTCCGGGGCCTCGGCCGGCGGGATCTTGCCTGCTTGGCGCACAGAGGCAAAACAGCACGTAACCCAACAACACCAGGTACATTCCGCCGCCAAGCAGGCCGTATTCGGCCAGGGCCTGAACTATGACGTTGTGCGGGTTTTTGACCGATTCTTCCGCCCCCGGTCGGCGGTGAAGGAGGTATGCGTCTGAAAAATTCCCCGGGCCAGTGCCCAGCAGCGGCCGATCGCGAAAGATCCCTGCCGACGCGGACCAGTACTCCCACCGCACCTGGAGCGTTTTCGAGGGCAGGCCCCCTCGAATAACCCCAATGACCACCACACCGGCGACAAGGGCGACGAAAACGCCGCTGAGCACAAGCAGGATTGCCCGGCGGTGACGGGCCAGGCGGTCGCGCATGGCATAAACTACTATCGCCGCTATACCCGCCAGCAGGCCCGAGCCGATCGCTCCGATGCTGCCGGTCAGCCACCACGTTATAACAGCCGGCACTGCAACCAGTGTCGACAGGCCGGCAGCCAACAGTGGCAGAGGAATTTCCGCACCCCCGCGGCAGCCGGCGGCGGGAGGGCCGCGGGGGCCGGCCAGTCGGTTGCTTCGTTCGCTACGACATCCGAGCCATTTATCCACAGCCAAGCCGATCGCCGCCAAGGTCACCAGGACCATAAGCGAGCCAAAGGGATTGGCCAGGCCGAACCAGCCCTTGGCGGAGCGTTCTTCAATGCGCGTGGTGAGCATTTGGGCCTCAGGCGAGCCGGCCTGCCGGCCGACGGCTACAAGGCTCTGGGCGCGGTGCTGTTGGAAATCGGCACTCTGTTCGGGAATCTCCACGAGCACCTGGTATAGGCCCTTGGCACCCAGCATCGCGGCCAGAGCGGCCAGCACGATCAGCACCAATCGTCTCTGCCAGGCCGCGCGGGCCAACTGCATCACCAGTAGGGCGGCCAGGAGCAAGGAGGTCTGTTCGGCGGCCGTGGTCAGGGCCTCCCGGCGGTCGGCTGCCCTGGCCGCCGAGACGAACAGACACACGGCCAGCCCAGCAAGGAACACAGCAAACGGCCAGTGCCGCAGCAGGAGGTGCCTTCTCCCAAATATCGAAGTCACGGCCCAGATTGCCGCCAAGGCGAAGATGACTACGGCTGAGGCTACGCGTATCAGCTCGGCCGGTGCGATTATCTGGGCGCTGGTAGGCACGCTGGCAAACGCCCCTGCTTCGACGAGCGGGTAAAGTCGAAAAGTAGGTTCATTCAGCGTCACGCGAGATGCCATCAGGGCGAGCAGGCCGGCAAGGATGCACGTATGGGTGAAGAGCATCCATCGGGGATTCTCCAGATCAGGCGGGGCTTTCGATGGTCTTGCCGATCGACTCATGGCTTGTCGTTTGTCGACTCCAGCACAGCGATAATTCCGAGGACGCCGAGCGTCTGCCCGGCGAGAAGCCAGGCCGCCCAGGAAGGCACGTGAGGCAGCAGCACCGCGGCAACGGCAGTGACGGCGGTGCACAGGTAGATGGTGAGCACCGCGGGGCGAACGGACAGGCCGCGCCGCACCAGTCTATGCGAGAAATGCATGGAGTCACCCACCATGGGATTGCGCTTCTCGCGGATACGGATGAACATGACACTGGCGAAATCGTACAACGGCACGGCAAGCAGCACCACGGGCACCAGCAATGCGTACTCGCGGGCGAGCGGGCGGGACGGATCGTAGTAGGTGGTGAGCATACTGAGCACGGCGAGCATGAACCCCAGCATCATGCTGCCTGCGTCGCCCATGAAGATGCGAGCCGGGGGGAAGTTAAACACGAGGAACCCCGCCGTCGCGCCTATCAGCAGGCACAGCCAGCCGCCGACGAACAGTTGCCCGATGCCGGCCGCAGCCGCTACCAGGGCCAGGGCACATATAAGCGCAACCCCGGCGCACAGGCCGTCCATATTGTCCATGAAGTTCATCGCGTTGACGATCACGATGACCCACACGATGCTGACGATAGTGCTGAGGGGCTCGCCGAGGATTGTGAGGATTCGCAAATCCGCCAGTATAACCACGGCGCCGACCACGATGAATTGACCCACCAGCTTGATCCACGGCCCCATGGGTCGGCGATCGTCCCAGAGGCCCAGTGCGCACATCGCGGCTGCGCCGCCCAGTATGATAAGGGCCATCTTCGTCCGCATTACCACACCCGCCAGGTGAAGGGCGATCACCGGTGGAACCCAGCTTGGCCCGCCAGTCGCCGACCACAGGTTCGCCAATGCCACCGCCGCCAGGGTGGGTAGGCCGATCGCTATGAGCATGGCCGGTCCCCCACCCAAAGGGACGGGCCGCGTGTGGTTCTTTCGCCCGCCAGGTGTGTCTATAAGCGACAACCGAAACGCCAACGCTCGAACAACAGGCACCAGCAATGCCGTCAAACCGGCTGCAACTGCAACGGAGGTCAATGCGATGAGAACGACCATAAGCGATTGTCTTTCCGTATGAGTGGTTATTCGGTTATTCGGTTCTCAGTGTTGTTTCATCAAACGGTCTCTGACTTCGGTCAAAAAGGCGTCGTACGTCCGGCTGCGATAGTCGGGGAAGGTCCATTGGCCTGCTTCCCACGTCCCGTGGCGGTATTGAAGAGTGACCTCGGCGTAGATGCCGGCGCCAAGATAGAGTCTGTGCGCGAAGTTCTTCGTGCTTGCCAGCACCAGTTTACTGGGCTCTATATAGCCCGGATCGATATTCACCGGCCTGGGGACGCCGTCGAACTGCTCGGTGAGTTCGGCTTCCACGGCATTCGTTTGCCGTTTTATCGCCGCCAGCTCGCCGGGGTCGATTAGCCGAGCGAACGACAGTAGCCGGCGCAGCAGAGCGGACCCCATCTGCTGACGGTAGTAGTCGGTGAACGTAAACGGCATATCGTCGCTGGCCGTGTCGGTCGCACCGAACAGCTGCCGAAGACGCTCTTCGGCTGCGTCGAGCCATTCAGCCCGGCCGGCAAGCAGGGCGGCGATCAACTTGACAGGTTCTGGTTGGTGGATCTGGGCCATTCGGCTGTTCCCGTTTGTCTGACGGGCCATTATGGCCACAGGGGTGTTCTTTCCGCAAGGGGCTATGAATTTGAGAGCCGGGGACTGTCAAGCCGCTTGGTCGTGGGCCCAATCCAGCTTGTGCGTCAGCTCGACTACAGCGGGATCGAACTGCGTCCCGGCACATCGCCGCAACTCGCCGAGCGCCTCGGCTACCGAACGGGCCTGGCAGTAGGGTCGATCGGACATCATGCTGACCAACGCGTCGGCCACGCAAATCA
>JABMQG010000508.1 GCA_013203365.1 Planctomycetota bacterium
ACGAAAGGCGACGGCGTAGCAGCAGGGCGCCATACGACGAATACGTCCTTGGCGGCCTCATGGGCGTGCTGCAACTCCCGTTCAACACCGCTGGAAAGCACTGCCGTTCCGCCCGATAGTTCCGGAACGAATGAAATGATCATGTCGCTCTGATCTATCAGCTTGAAGTCGCGGGCGTATATCTGACCGTCAATATCACCGATAATGGACACCAATTCCTGGGCGTCGATTTCCAGAGGTTGGCCCTCGACCTTGACGGTGACCTTTCTGCACCCTTGCTCCACGGCCTGTAAGGCCAACTGACAGAGGTGTTTCTCTTCAAGATCTCCCGGATCGAAGCAGACGAAATGTCGCTTCATCTCGCGGCGGAACGTCTCGATCTCGGCCATTATCGCAGGTTGGCCCGTCACATGTGACATCGGAAAACTGAGATATGCTTTTCGCATGTGCGGGCACAGCAGCAGCCGATACAGCGCCTCGGCCGTTCCCCCGTCTTGCCCGCGGGCCTGGATGTAGAAGCACCGGTGACCGCGAACGATCTGGCTGAGTAGCTCGGTGGCCAACACCTCTTCCTCGCGCCAGACCATCAGGTCTTTCAGGTTGTGGTTCGTGTGGTTATCCCGCAGCAAACGATGATGGATCGCGTCGATGTTGTCCACTAGGCAGATGTAATAATCCGCATCCAGTGCCTTCATGTGATCGTAGTCGAAGGCATAGAACAACCCGTGCCGCCAGCGAAATGTGGCGTGCGTGTTGACGATGAGATGATCGTGTGCCGAGGTGACGGCGAGGACGTCCTTGAACGCCGTCCGGCGAAGATCGCGCAATCGCGTCAGCGGCAGGTCCAGAATCCGGCCCCCAGCCACATCGGGGGCCTCCGTGTACATAATGTCGCCCACGTTGGCCAAGTGAACGGAATGACCCGCTTTGGCGGCGATGTGAACTACTTGCTGGAGATAAGGCTTCTTATCCAGCCCCACCTGGCCTGTTACAACTGCTTTCATGGCGGCTCCATCCGTCCGATGCACTTGAATCTAAGGCATTTCTCCTAAGTCGTCAATCCTGACAAACAGGTGCAGGCTTTTCCTCGTGCTGCTATACTTGACTTGGAGACGATAGTGGCCGATACAAAAAGGTGAAGCGGTCAACTGCCATGGCGAAACAAGACGGGCAATCCAAACGGCCTTCCGGGATATCCCAGGCGCCGGACGAGCAGACCCAGGCCAACGCCGAGGAGGATGAATTCCTCAACGCGATGGCCACCAAGGCGGTCGACGATATCCTTGATGAAGCACTTGAAGGCATCCCTGCGGCCGAGGACGTTTGCGCCGACGTCAAGGCGGGTCAAGCCCCAGCCGATGAGACAAACTTTACCGAGCAGGCCGCGACCCTGGACGAGTTGGACGAGTTACTCAGCCAAGCATATGTCAGCCAACCTTCAACCGAACGCACCAATCAAATCGATGACGACAATGCAATATTGTCACAGGGAGATCTGGATGCCCTGGCCGCCGTCGCCGGTGGTTTGCCGGAACAGGACGGCGAGGCCCAGGACGACGAAACACACTTGCAAGACCACTTGAGCATTCCCTTGACTGGCAACGCCGACCCAAGCTCACAAGAGGACCTGGAGGCACTATCGGTGCAGCCTGGCGCTAAGGCCGAGTCGGCCGATGACGGGATCAGCACGCTTTCCCAGGCTGAGTTGGTTGCGCTATTGGCACAGGCCGATAGCGTCAACTCAGCCGACCAGCAGCAAAACTTCGCCGGCGAGGCCGATGGCAGGTGCGAAGCGGGCTCACAAGAAGACTTAGACAGCCAGATGGGTCAATCCGCCTCCACTGGCGAGCCGGCCACATGGGATGTCTCCGACGGCGAAATGGCAACCTCCCAAGAAGACCTGGATGCGACATCGTCACAAGCCCCCGCCGGCGTCACCGGCAGTAGGCCAGCTTCCCCGGCCTTGGCAGAGGAAGAGATTCCCGCCGAAGCAAGTACTACTGCCGGCGACGTGCCTGCCGCAGACGCTGGGGATTTGGACGATCTATTGGCCAGCCAGGCCG
>JABMQG010000509.1 GCA_013203365.1 Planctomycetota bacterium
CATTTACGCCGCCTCGGCCGAGTCGCTTCGTCAGCAAAACAATTGGGACTATTTGCTGGAGGAAGGACCGACACGCGAGCTGCTCGGCATGATCCAGCAAGTGCCTGCGACTGCGGACCACCAACATATTGCCATTTCTGAAACTGATCGTCCAGCAATCCGCTGATCTGGCTGGTGAATATGCCGTTCAGGAGCGTCGATATCCGAGACGATGGGGGCGTCAGTTTTCAAGATGAGTATCTACTATTGATCACGTTGGAAATGATCGTGGGCCGACATTTCCACCTGCATCGCAACTGCCTCGCTGTGACAGAATCGTCGCCACCTACGCCGAAACGTAACGGTTCTCCTGCATGGCCAGGACGTTGTGCAGGATTTGCTTGCTTTGAGGGCCCCGGTGAATATACATATCCTTTGCCGACCTTTTTATGGTTTGTGGATTTCGTTTTTTCGGGACGGTGGAAATCAAAAGTAGGGAGGTAGCGATCATGGCCAAGGCCGGGAAACCTGCGTACTCCATCGGCGTGGACTACGGCACCAACAGCGTTCGGGCTTTGCTGGTGGATGTCAGCAATGGGAAGGAACTGGCGTCGCACGTGTACGATTATCCGACCGGCCAGGCAGGCATTCTGCTGGACGAGCGAGATCCGAACCTAGCCAGGCAAAACCCCGCCGACTACATAAAGGGGTTTTTCAGCAGCGTACGAGCCGTGGTGAAAGAGGCCTCCAAGAAACGCCAGTTCGATCCCAAGGACATCATCGGCATCGGCGTGGACACTACAGGTTCGACGCCTCTGCCCGTCGCTAGAGACGGCACGCCACTGGCTATGCTGCCGAGGTTCAAGAATAACCTCGCGGCCCAAGCTTGGCTGTGGAAGGACCACACCGCCCATGCAGAGGCTGCGGCTATCACCGAAACTGCAATAAAAGCCGGGGCACCATACTTGGCCAAGTGCGGTGGGACCTACTCTTCGGAGTGGTTCTGGTCGAAAATCCTGCACTGCCAGAAGTCCGCTCCGCAAGTCTTCAGGGCCGCTTATTCTTGGGTGGAGTGCGCCGACTTCATACCGGCCTACATCACAGGCAATCTCGACCTGCGAAAGATGGTCCGCTGCGTCTGCGCCGCCGGGCACAAGGCCATGTACAACGACGCCTGGGGCGGGCTGCCCGATAAGCGGTTCCTGAGGAAACTATCGCCGGAATTGGCCCAACTGCGAGACCGACTTTACGAAAAGGCCGTGCCGGCCGACCAGCTCGCCGGTCGCCTCGATGCGAAAATTGCCCGCAAGGTGGGCCTGCCGACAGGCATTGCGGTCGCCGCGGGGGCCTTCGACGCCCACACAGGCGCGGTCGGGGCGGGGGTCAAGGAAGGAACGCTCGTCAAGATCATCGGCACGTCCACATGCGACATGATGGTGGCCCCCGGTGATCGAAAACTGAAGGATATCCCAGGTGTGTGCGGAATCGTTCCCGGCTCGATCGTGCCGGGCATGTACGGCCTGGAGGCCGGTCAAAGCGCGGTGGGCGACATCTTCAACTGGTTCGTCAGCCACCTCAGCCCCGCCGAGTTCCGCGATGGCGACCCGCACGCCAACCTTACCAAGGCCGCCAAAAAACTCGGCCCCGGCCAGAGCGGGTTGCTGGCGCTGGACTGGAACAACGGCAACAGGACGATCCTGGTCGACCCGCTGCTCACCGGCCTGCTGGTGGGCCAGACGCTGCACACCACCGCGGCGGAGATCTATCGCGCTCTGATCGAGGCGACTGCCTTCGGGGCGCTGACCATTATCAAGCGGCTGGAGGAATACGGCGTCAGTGTCCGTGAGGTTATAAACTGCGGTGGCATCGCCGAAAAGAACCCATTCGTCATGCAGACCTACGCCGACGTTTGCAACCGCCCAATGAAGATCAGCCGGTCCGCTCAGTCGTGCGCGTTGGGGTCGGCCGTCTTTGGCGCCGTTGTCGGCGGGGCCTACAACAGTACCCGCGCCGCCCAGAACAGGATGACCGCGGTCAAGGCCCAGGTCTACAAGCCGAATCGCGCCAATGCCAAGGTATACGCCGAACTGTACGCGTTGTATCGCCGCCTGCACGACGCCTTCGGCACGGAAAAGTACAAGGGCAGCCTGTACGCGGTCATGAAGGATCTTATCAGAATCCGCGACCGAGCCAGAAAGGCCTGAGCCCGGAAAGGATGCAGCCAGGAGAACAGTCCGTCAGCGAGATGGACGCGATCTATGTGAAGAGCCATAGAATCGGCAGTTTTTTTAAACCTTCATGTCCCCTGTATGTTTTTAAATCATAACAGGGACTGGAAACGCGCAATATTATGCTTGAGGAACTCAAACAAGCCGTCTTCCAGGCGAATGCGGACCTCGTGGCCCACAACCTTATTACCCTGACCTGGGGCAACGCCAGCGGCATCGACCGCGGAGGCGGGCTTGTAGTCATCAAGCCCAGCGGTGTCTCCTACGAGGCGATGTCGCCGGCGGATATGGTAGTGGTCGATCTGGATGGAAAGGTCGTGGAGGGGCGCTATAGGCCATCTTCCGATACGCCGTCGCACCTGCAGATATACATCGCCTGGCCAAAGGTTGCCGGCGTAGTGCACACGCACAGCTGTTGCGCCACCGCTTTTGCCCAGGCCTGTCGGGCAGTGCCTTGCCTGGGTACCACGCACGCAGATCAGTTTTACGGCGAGGTGCCGGTGACACGGCCCCTCACGGCCGAAGAGGTGCAGGCCCAGTACGAGCTGAACACCGGCAAGGTCATCGTCGAGTGCTTCCGTCTCGGCCGGCTGGACCCGATGGCCATCCCCGGCGTGGTGGTAGCCAACCACGGCCCGTTCACCTGGGGCGGCGACGCCGACGAAGCGGTCAAGAACGCCGTTGCATTGGAAGCAGTGGCTAAAATGGCGCTGGCTACCATGCAGATCAACCCCCAGGTCACGCCGCTTGCACGGTACATCCTCGACAAACACTACTTCCGCAAACACGGCCCTGATGCCTATTATGGGCAGGACCACAGCGACTAAAAACAGTAAACTTCAGGCTGAATAGAAACAAGGAGATGACATGGCAACTCTTTCAAACACACCAAAGGTCAAGTTGGGTATCGTCGGCGTCTCTCGAGATTGTTTCCCGCTCAGCCTTACGCGAACACGTCTTACGAAGTTGATGAATGCCCTGAAAAAGCACTCCGTTCAGGCCGAGCGTTGTGCGGTTGTGATCGAAAACGAAAACAACGCCCTCAAGGCCGTTTCCGACCTCGTTCGCAAGGGCTGCAACGCGGCGGTGATCTATCTGGGCAATTTCGGGCCGGAGGGCCCTGCCACAGTCTTCGCGGAGCGGTTCCCAGGCCCGGCTATGGTCTGCGCAGCCGCCGAGGAAAACAAGGCCGTTCTCGCAGCCGATCGCGGCGACGCGCTGTGCGGGCTGCTGAGCTGTAGCTACAACCTGGGCCTACGTCGTCTGGCGGCCTATATCCCTCAGAGTCCGGTGGGTCTGCCAGGCGAATTGGCCGGTAGCATTGCCGACTTCGAGCACATCGCCCGGGTAATCATCGGTGTGCAGAACCTGAAGATCTTCGGCTTCGGGCCCCGGCCGGCGGATTTCTTCGCCTGCAACTCGCCGATCCAGCCGCTTATGGACCTGGGCGTGGAGGTGATGGAAAACTCCGAGCTTGACTTGTATCGAGTATTCCGCAACGCCGGAACCAAGAAGAAGGAAATCCGAACCGTAGCCACCGACATGAAAAAGCAGCTCGGGCGACAAGGCTGCCCATATCCCGACCTCCTGCCGAAGTTGGCGCAGTTCGAAATCGCACTCCTGGACTTTTTGACCGACAACCTCGGCGCCAGCGAGTTCGGCGTATTCGCAAACAAGTGCTGGCCGGCGTTTCCCGGCGAGTTCGGCTTCGTACCCTGTTACGTCAACGGCCGACTCGCTGAGCGCGGCATCCCAGTGGCGTGTGAGGTGGACCTGTACGGTGCCCTTTCGGAATACATCGCCCAGCTCGCCTCGCTTCAGCCGGCGACGCTGCTGGACGTCAACAACTCCGTACCCAAAGATGTGCTCGGCGACGGGGCGGACCTGAAAGGGGCAGGGTTGGCCGACCTGTTTATGGGATTTCATTGCGGCAACACCTGCTCGTCGTGCATGAAAACCTGCTCCATGAAGTACCAGCTTATCATGAATCGGCTGATGGAAGGCGGCGGAAAGGCGGACATCACCCGCGGCACGCTGGAAGGGCAGCTTCGACCCGGGCCGATAACCATGTTCCGCCTGCAAGCCGACTCCGACGGCGAGCTGAGCAGCTACATCGCCAACGGCCAAATCCTCGATATCGACTGCTGCTCGTTTGGCGGCATAGGCATATTCGCCATCCCCGGCTTCGCGCGATTCTATCGCCACGTGCTGATCGCCGGGCGATTCCCTCACCACGCAGCGGTTGCCTTCGAAAAGATCGGCAAGATTCTCCACGATGCCGTCTCGCTGATGGGCATCGACGACATCGGCGTTCCGCTGTCCCCGACCATGCTCTATGATGGTGAAAATCCGTTTGAATTGTTTGACTCATGGCAGTAGTGATACCCGACTTGCGGCTTGACCGGCCCGTAGCGCCCCTCCGCGTGAAAAACGATTAGACCGCGGCGTCTTTGGCAGGGCACGGACAGGAAGACGGAAAGGCAATTGCATGGTGCACAAGGCAGCACAGATTATAGTGGCAGGGCATATCGGACTGGATATCATTCCGTCGCTGGAGGGCGTCACCGGCGGGCTGCAGGCCGTTATGGCGCCCGGCAAGTTGATCCGGGTCGGGGCCCCCGTGGTGGCTACGGGCGGGATCGTGGCCAATACCGGTCTTGCACTGCATAAGCTCGGCGTTAACGTTGGGCTGATAGGCAAGATCGGTGACGACGTATTCGGCCGGGCAGTTCTAGAGGTGCTGAAATCCCAGGGCGAAGGGCTTACGGAGAACATTGTCGTCGCCGCAGGGGAAACAACCGCCTACTCTATCGTCATCAATGTCCCCGGTGCCGACCGTTTCTTTCTCCACTGGGCCGGCGCCAACGATACCTTCGTCGCCGACGATATAGACTACGACAAGCTCCCCAACGCCAAACTGCTGCATTTCGGGTATCCGCCGTTGATGCGGCAGATATTCGTCAACGACGGGCGGGAATTGGAGTCGTTGCTTCGCCGCGCCAAGGAACGGCAGATGACTACCTCGCTTGACATGGCCCACGTGGATCCTGCTTCCGAGGCAGGGCAAGTGGATTGGCCGGCGCTGCTGCGCCGGGTGCTGCCATACGTGGACCTGTTCGAGCCGAGCGTTGACGAGATCATCTTCATGCTCGATCGCCCGAGGTACGAGCGAATGCAACGACCCGGCGGCGCCGGCGAACTGATCCGGCAGGTGAATGGCACGCTGCTGGCGGAGGTGGCAGATGCGATTCTGTCGCTTGGCGTCGCGGTTGTAATGCTGAAACTCGGCGATCAGGGCGTCTACCTTCGCACTACTTCCGATGATGGTCGGCTCGATGCGGCTTGGCGTTGCGCCCCGACTGACCGCCGGGCGTGGGCGGCCCGGGAGTTGTTGATGCCATGTTTCCAGGTGAAAGTGGCCGGCACGACCGGGGCGGGTGACTCCACGATAGGCGGGTTCCTGGCCGCAGTGCTTCGCGGGGACGGACCGGAACAGGCAATGATATCGGCCGTGGCGACCGGGGCGTGCAGCGTGGAGGCCCTGGACGCCTCCAGCGGCGTTCGCCCATGGCCGCAAATCCAGGCACGAATCGCCGCAGGCTGGAAACGTTCACCCGTGCGCATAGCGCTGGACGGCTGGCGATGCGACGACGACCGGGGCGTGTTCTTCGGGCCAAATGACATCACGGCAAAGAACGCGTGATCCGACATTCGCCACGCTTCCGGCCGCGAGCTTTGGCCATATCTTGCCGACGATCTACGCTACAGTGGCCGAGCGACTGCCAGCCGGATAGAAGAATGATCGGAATCGATTCGCAAAGGATCTGATAGCACAGGGTTGCATCACGTATTCATAGAAGCATTAGCCCGCATTTCTCGCCGGGTGAAGAGTTACGGTTTTGATTGCGGCGGATTGGCCGAAAGAGCGGTTGTGCGGTGCAGGTGATCGGCTGCCGGCCGGCCGACGTACAAAACCCCCTTTCTCCCACGGGGTTTGGACAGGTCCACTCGCGTTGTCGGCGCCCTCAGCAGCGAAGCGAACGGAATACGCGACACCGTATCGTCGCCTCGAGTCGTCGGCAGATCCGATGAAATAATTCCCGTAGAGGATACCCGCCGGCCAGCGAGACCCAAACCCGACGAACCGACACGCGCACCGATGCGCCGATCTTCAACAGCCTCAGCCGAATCGTATCGCACCGGCTGCGGGCCATTGATGTGCCCGCCAGACCCAGCCGCCGAAGGGCCGACACCAGCACATATCCCAACAACGATAGCCACAGGCTAGAGCGTCTAACGTTTATGATGCAACATATCCGA
>JABMQG010000510.1 GCA_013203365.1 Planctomycetota bacterium
GACATCGCCTTCGTACCGCCAACCGCGAAATGCCCGTATATCAGCCATGTTTTTTCCTTTGCATCTGCAATTTACCCGCCAACATCCAAGCTGCCCACAAGGCTGCGCAGAAAAAACTGCCCACAGGGCTGCGCCGGGTGAAGCATACTACACAGCCGGCCGCCGGCTGCCAAGTCGGCATATCAAGTGTTGTCCGCGGCCTTAGCAGTCAAGTGTCTTCGACGGTGAAGCGAATCGTCCCCGAGAGCGTCGAACCGGCCTGGACGACACGAAAACCCGTGACGGCAGGGTCGAATGATTGGAGGTTGACGGCGTTGGGAGCACAGGTGAGGCTTTCGACGCAGACGAACGGCGCGTCTGTCTTCGTATAGACGACCTGATGGGAGAACACGTCGTCGGCGTCTATGACGAGCCTGCGGCTAAGGTCGCGGTATTCGATGATCGCCGGTGCAAGGCCCGTTCGCCCGGTGAGCACGGCGTCGACTTCAAGGCCGTCGAGTGCCCGGCCGAGGCGAAAATCGAGGCCGGTTTGGGCTACCTGGCGGACTTGGCCGGTGGGTATCAGCTTGTCCGCTACCATCGACAGTTCACAGGGAATTGTTATACTGACGTCTTCACGTCGGCCTGGAATACGCCACCAAGGGTGCAACCCGAAGGCCACGGGTGCGGCCCGCTCGCCGCGGTTGTGGAAGCTGAAAGTGTAAACCAGACCGCAATCGGCCAACTGCATGGTCAGGGCCAGTCGGCCGGGGAACGGAAAGCCTTCATACACTGGGTGATCCGGCGTAATGTCCAGTTGGAGTCGAGCAGCCGAGTTCGAGGCCGTCAGTGTAAAGGCCTCGTCGCGCACCAGGCCGTGGATGGTGTACAGTCGCCCGGCCTTTCGTTGCGTGATAAGTCGGCCTTCAAAGCGGTACTCGCCGTCGCGGACCCTGCATGGGGTGGGGAACATGACGAACGCACCAGTCATGCGTGCCGGGTCGGTCCGCAGCAGTTGCGGGTCGTAATGCAGGTATTCAACGCCATCCACAACGAATGACACAAGATTGGCCCCGCAATTCGGCTGAAGGCCGGCGACGACCTCATGGCCGTTGAGGTTCGCCCGAATATAGTGGATGTCCAATGTTCCATCTTTGAAGATATCTCTTGCCACGTGCTTCTCCGCATAATTCCGCTGCAATCGTGCCGTCCGTTTGGACCGGCGGCGATAGTAAGCTGAACTGCTGGAGCAAGCAACTGCGTGGCGCATCGACGTCGGCAGCGGCTGGCGGTTTTCTGTTGGGTTATCCGGCCGGGTCAATTAGAATTCGCAGTTCGTTACTTGAGAAGTATTGCCATCGGCCGGGCAGTCAGCGGCGATTAAGAGGAGAAATTGGAGATGGCAAAAGGCAAGCGAATCAAGAAAGTCGTGCTCGCATACAGCGGCGGGCTGGACACGAGCGTCATCCTGCCTTGGCTGAAGGAGAGATACTGCTGCGAGGTGATCGCCTTTGTTGCCGACGTCGGCCAGGGCGCCGGGGAGTTGGACGGGATCGAGGCGAAGGCCCTCGCCAGCGGCGCCAGTCGGTGCGTCGTGGCGGACCTGAAGAGGGAATTCGCCGAGCAGTACTGCTTTAAGATGCTTCAGGCCGGCGCCGTCTACGAGCACCTGTACCTGCTGGGCACCTCGATTGCTAGGCCGCTGATCGCCAAGGCCCAGGTCGCCTGCGCCCGGAAGTACAAGGCCGATGCCGTGGCCCATGGTTCCACGGGCAAGGGCAACGATCAGGTGCGATTCGAGCTGTCATACATGGCCTTGGCGCCGGAGTTGACGATCATCGCGCCGTGGAAGGATCCCAGCTTCGAGTTGACCAGCCGGGAGGCGGCGGTGGAATATGCCAAACGGCACGGAATACCGATCGTACAGACGGCCAGGAAGATATACTCGCGGGACCGGAATCTCTGGCACATCAGCCACGAAGGCGGCGATTTGGAAGACCCCGCCAACGAGCCGAAAGACAGCCTGTGGATGATATCCGTACCGGTGCGAAAGGCGCCGAACACTCCGGCGTACGTGCAGATCGATTTCGTCTCTGGAGTGCCGATGGCCGTTGACGGCGTCAAGCTTGCGGGGCATGAACTTATCGCCAAGCTGAACGGCCTGGGCGGCGAGCACGGCGTCGGACAGACCCAGCTTGTTGAAAACCGGCTTGTCGGCATAAAGAGCAGGGGGGCCTATGAGACCCCCGGCGGGACGATCCTCTACGAGGCTATCCGGGCGTTGGAAAGCATCACGATGGACCGCCAGGCCCTGGCATTTAAACAGACCGTGGCCTTGAAGTACGCCGAGTTGGTCTACAACGGCCAATACTTCTGCCCGTTGCGGGAAGCGATCGACGCGTTTGTCGCCTCGACCCAGCAGAACGTCACCGGCAGCGTGCGGGTGAAGCTGCTGAAGGGCCGGGTGACCGTCGCCGGTGTGGCAAGCCCCAATAGCCTATACGACCCGCAGTTGGCCGGCTTCGCCATGGGCGAGGAATACAACCCGGCCGACGCGACCGGATTTATCAAGCTGTTTGGCTTGCAGATGAAAGTCAACGCATTGCGAGATAAACGACGAAGGCGACAAGATAAGAATTGACAGACCGATGTTTTTTTGCCGGCTTGGGTGTTCAGCTTCGAGTTGCGTTAGGGAGTGCTTAAAAGTGAATCTGGTCTTGCTCGGTCGTCGTGGAAGCGGAAAGACAACGGTGGGGCGGCTTCTGGCGGATCAACTTTGGCGCACGTTTGTGGACGTCGACGAGCGGGCAGCGGTGGAACTGGCCGGCAAGGTTTCAGACGAGGGCTCTTTGCTTACCGAGACCGCCCAGTTGCAGGCGCAATTGATGAACAAGCTTTCGTCGGACAGCGAGTTGATCCTTGCCGCATCCAGCGCAGTTGTGCCCGACCAAGCCGTTTGTGAGGTCATGAAATCGCACACGAGCTTTGTCTATCTCCAGGCCGCGGACGACGTGTTGGCCTCTCGCCTGGCCGCTGGCGGGGCGAAAGAGGGGGGGCTGGACGCCGGTGCGAGAGACGAAATCTACCTCGCCGTCGCGGATGTGACGCTGGATACAAATCCTATGGACGTGGAAGCGGTGGTGCGCTCGATCATTCGCATGGCTATGTAGAGGAGTAGGAGACTATCCATTCGACAGTGGAATAGGGACTTAAAGGGATTGACGAGAGATGGAATACGACATAGGAAAGATCGGCCGGGTGATCGTGGCGCGTGGTTTCGACGGCGAAGACGTGTACGCCGAGCTAGAATCACTCGCAACGGCTCAAAACATACGCTGCGGCACCGTCTTGCTGATCGGCGGTCTGCGGAGCGCGAAGGTCGTTGTCGGTCCTGAAAGCGCCACCGGGCCGATAAAGCCCACATATCGACAGTTCGACGATGCCAGAGAAATCGTGGGTGTGGGAACCATCTTCTGGGACGAAACCAAGGCGTCATTGCACCTGCACGCGGCAATCGGCAGAGGGGATGAGACCATCGCCGGCTGCCCTCGCGGCGGTGCAAAGGTGTTTTGCGTGCTGGAGGCGGTCATTTTTGAGATCGTCGGCGTCGATGCATGCCGTCGGCTGGACGAGGAGTCGGGCCTGAAACTGCTGAGCATCGGGGCGGCGATGTGAGACGGCGTGCCGGGCCATCTCTGCCGTCAGTTGACCACATTGCGGCGCCCGCCGGCGAGAAAGGCTCTGACGTTTTCGACGGTTTCGGTCATCAGCCGGTTGCGGGACGAACGTGTTGCCCAGGCGATGTGGGGTGTGATGATGCAGTTCTTGGCGGTAAGGATGGGGTTGTCGGCCTTCGGCGGCTCGACCGATAGCACGTCGAGTCCGGCGCCGGCGATTCGGCCTGCGTTCAATGCATCTGCCAGGTCCTTCTCCACGACAATGGGGCCCCGGCTGGTGTTGATCAGGAAGGCGGTCTGCTTCATTTGGGCAATTCGCCCGGCGTGAACGAGCCCTCTGGTGCCGTCTGTGAGCGGGCAGTGCAGCGTGATTACGTCACTGGCGGCAAATAGCCTGTCTAAATCGGCGGATTCAACATCTTCACCTTCCAATTGTCCCGGCTGGACATCATAAGCCAGCACCCGCATCCCGAATGCCTTGGCCAGACGCGCCGTGGCCTTTCCGATCTGCCCGAAGCCTACCACGCCCATTGTCAGATCGGCCAGTTCCACCAGCGGATAATCCCAATAGCAGAAGTCCTTGCAACCGGTCCACCGTCCCTGGCGGACCGTTCGGGAATGATGGCCCACGTTCTGTGTCAATTCCAACAGCAGCGCGAATACCATCTGCGCCACCGACAGCGTGCCGTAGACTGGAACGTTAGTGACGACAATGCCCTTTTCGGCCGCCGTTGCGATGTCGACGACGTTGTATCCGGTGGCGGTCACGCCGATGTACTTCAGTTGCGCAAGGGCGTCCATGGTCCGGCGGTCGAAAACAACCTTGTTGGTGATTACGACTTGTGCCTGCCTGCATCGCTCGATCGTTTGATCGGCCGCTGTCTGGTCGTAGATCTCGCATTGGCCTAAGGCTTGCAGTTGTTCCCAGCTCAGGTCGCCGGGATTGAGCGTATGGCTATCCACCACGACAATCTTCATCTTTTTTCTCCGTTCTCCCTTGTGCGATAGTTCGGCAACTGCTGCGAACCAAGTGTTCATGGTATCGGGCCGGCCGGGTGCCTGCAAGGACGCAAACGGCAAAACGAAGAGCGTAACCGATCTTGATTCGGAACAAATCCACAACTCGATCGGATGCTCCACGCCCACGGCGTCGAGAGCCTCCTCTGCCCCTTCGGGGCAGGATTATCAAGACACTCTATCC
>JABMQG010000511.1 GCA_013203365.1 Planctomycetota bacterium
GATAAAGTCAATGCAGCGGTTCACCACGTCGCCGTACGGCCCCCGCCCCGGCGTGTGACCGACCGACAGAAAGGCCATGCCGGCCAGGCCGGACACCGCGTTCAGGTTCTTAACCTCGCTGGCAAACGACGCATCCGACGCCAGCCGCTTCGCCAGGAAGGCGAGCGCCTTCTGCACCGCCTGGTCGACGGGAGCCCGGTACCTCGCCAGATAGGGCGACTCGGTGTCGGGGCGGGCCGGCGCTGAAACCAAGAGCAGCATGGCCGCGGTCACGATAAGCATCGCTTTCCTCATCACTCTCTCCTTCCTCATCGCTGATAGATCGGCAACTGGCAGTAGCTCACGGTCAGGGCTGGCCGCTATGGTCTCCTTCCTTTGTCACACGCTCCAATACCCAAGTCACAAGACGTACTCTAGCGCAAGATCATCCCATAGTGAAGGAGCAAATCGGGCTTGTTACATCTCTTTACGTTGTCTGCCAGCCGTGGAATCCGCCGGCTTGTGACCCCGGCCCCGGCGGCGATGCAGGCGGGGATCATGAAGAAGCGGCTGACGTTCCGTCATATCTTCAATGAGGGCAGGGATCTCTCTTGTCGCTGTCCTAGTTTGGCTTCACCGCCATTTAGGAGTAGCCTCAGAGCGGCAGGCGGTGTAGAGTAGCAGCAGTTACTGACGGAAGGACCAAAGGGCCGCTGACCTTTCGTCAGATCTTCATGGTGGCGGGCGTTCTCTTCTGTCGCTGTTCTGGTTGGGCTTCACTGCCATTCAGGAGTGGCCTCAGACCGCCGGGCGGCGTGGAATGGCAACAGTTACTGACGGAAGGACCAGTCATGCGGAAACGAGTCGTCGGCATCATGGGTTTGCTGATTTGGACGTTCTTGGGAGTGTGTTTGCCGGCCGCCGCCGATTGGCCCGCGTACCGGCACGACAATCAGCGAAGCGGCCTGACGGCCGAGCAGTTGAAGCTGCCGCTTGGTCAACAGTGGGCGTTCCATCCGCCGTACGCGCCGAATCCGGCCTGGCCCGAGCCGGCGCTGGAAAACGCCTTCGGACGCAAGGGCCAGCTCTTCGTTCCGCTGATGACGTTCGATCGGGCACACCAACCGGTGGCCTCCGGCGGGATGGTCTATTTCGGTTCGTCCGCCGACCACAAAGTCTACTGCCTGGACGGCGCCACGGGTGAAATCAAGTGGGCGTTCCACACCGAGGGGCCCGTTCGCCTGGCACCGACGATTGCCGCCGGGAAGCTCTACGTCGGCTCGGATGACGGGTGGGTCTATTGCCTGGACGCGAGCCGGGGCACGCTGCACTGGAAGGTCCGCCCCGGCCCGCGCGAGTCCCGCCTGCCTGCCAACGGGCAGATATCGTCGCGCTGGCCCGTGCGGTCGGGGGTGCTGGTCGACGGCAAGGTGGCCTATTTCGCGGCCGGGGTGTTTCCCGAACCGGAAGGCGCGTACCTGGCCGCCGTCGATGCCGGCAGCGGCACGCAGATCTGGAAGCAGAGGATCAAGCAGCCGGCCCAGGGCTACATGGTGGCCTCGGCCGGGCAGCTCTACGTCCCTTCGGGCGAAGGGCCTGTGACGGTCTACAGCCGCCGTGATGGCGCAGGTCTGGGCAGTCATGGTCCGCGGGGGAATTTCTGCATGCTGGCAGGAGACATGTTTGTGACGGGCCCGGGTTGGTGGGGCGAACAGTTGGCGCTGGTCCGGCCCAACAAGGCGGCCGGGGCGCGACTGAAGCTCTTCCGGGGCAGCCAGCTCGTGGCCGACCCCAACCGGTTCTACGTACTCACCGCCAGCGTGTTGTACTCGGCTGACCGGAACGCCAACAACGCCAAGTGGCGGCAGCCGAGCAAGTACCCTTATGCGCTGATCATGGCCGGCGACCTGTTGTTCGCAGGAGGCAACGGTGAGGTGGCCGCGTTCCGCTCGACCGACGGCAAGATTCTCTGGACCGGCAAGGTCGATGGCCGGGCCTACGCCCTGGCGGTCGCCGATGGGCGACTGCTGGTGGGCACGGACAAGGGGGGCATTTACTGCTTTGCCGGCGGGCCGGCTGCCGGGAAGGTCGTCCGCATGACCGCCGTCAATCCCTTTCCAGAGGACAAACTCAGCAAGGTCTATGCGGCAGCCGCGAAGAAGATCGTGGAAGGGACGCCCGTTCGCAAGGGCTACGCCTTGGTGCTCGGCTGCGGTGAAGGGCGGCTGGCCTACGAGATTGCCCGGCGCACCAACATGACGGTCATCGGTGTCGAGGAGGACCCGAAGAAGGTCGCCGCCGGACGACAATCGCTGGACAAGGCCGCCCACTACGGCGGCCGCGTGTCGATCCACCAAGGCCCACTGGCCAAGCTGCCATACGCCAAGTATGTGTTCAACTTGATCGTTTCGGACAGGACTCTGGCCACCGGGGCGCTGCCGCCTTCGGCGGCCGAGATGTATCGCGTCCTCAAGCCATGCGGCGGCGTGGCGCACGTCGGCCGGGTTGGCCCGCCACAATCAGGCGGGCTGACCAAGGCCAAGTTGGAAAGCTGGCTGAAGACCGGCAAGATCGACGGAGCCAAGATCACGGAGTCGGGCGACGGGCTCTGGGCGGTGGTTCGCCGCGGCGGACTGCCGGGGGCCGGCCAGTGGAGCCATCAGTATGCCAACGTCGGAAATACCGTGTGCAGTGAGGACACGGCGGTCAAGAAGCCGCTCCAGATGCTGTGGTACGGCCGGCCCGGCCCCCGCCGCATGTTCGACCGTCACAGCTTTGCCACCGGCCCGCTTTGTGTCAACGGCCGGCTGTTTGTTCTCGGCGAAAAGGTCCTCCTTGCCCAGGATGCCTATAACGGGACGGCGCTCTGGACCGCAGAACTCCCGGAGCTTCCCCTGCGTGTGAACATCCCCCGGGACTGCGGGTTCGCGGCCGCAACCGATCAGCACGTCTTCGTCGGCGCGGGGAAGAGCTGCCTCCGCCTGAAGGCCGACACCGGAGAGCGCCAGGCTCCGTATCCGTTGCCGTCTCACTCCAGAGACAAGCTCGAATACGAGTGGGGTTACCTGGCCGTTGACGGTGGACTGCTGCTGGGCAGCGGGGTCAGAAAGGGCAGTTTCTACAGCAACGGCCGGGGACCGTGGTACGATCAAGAGACGGCAAAGGTCAACAGCGATTTCCTCTTCGCCTTCGGACGGGAGGACCGCAAACTCCGATGGAAATACGATGGCGTGATCATCAACTCGACCATCACCGTCGGCGGCGGCCGTGTCTACTTTCTTGAGCAGCGCCATCCGGGCCTCCTGGCCGCCAAATCGCGGCTGCTCAGCGAACCTGGAACACGCAATATGGTGATCGTCGCCTTGGACGAGAAGACCGGCGACAGGCTTTGGGAGATTGCACCCGGTGACCACGGCGGGGCCGCGCAGATGTTCTTCGTCTGCTACAAGGACGACGTCCTGTCGGTGGCCAGATCGACGCGCGGCGTGTACAAGATCTGGGCCTACGGCGCGGCCGATGGAAAGCAATTGTGGTCCAAGAGTCACAGGGCCACCCATACTCACCACGGCGGGCACCGGCGGAAGACCGTGATCGTTGGCCAGACGCTTCTCCAAGAACCCGTAGCCTACGACCTGCGGACCGGCAAGCGAAAATGGACCGTCGCCCTGCGTCACAAGTGCGGCTCGCTGTCGGCCTCGGCCAACTATCTGTTCGGCCGGTACCGCGCCCAAAACCACCACATCTTCGACATCGGCGTCCTGGCCGGTTCCCGCAAAGGCACGGCGATCGAGAGACTGACCTCCGTCACGCGACCGGGTTGCTGGATCAACATGATCACTGCCGGCGGGCTGGTCCTCGCGCCGGAAGCCAGTTCCGGATGTAGCTGTGGTTTTCCGATACGCGCCACGATGGCATTTGCGGCTGAGTAGTGAGGGGATCGCTTCCGGCTCGGCGACGATGGCTTGGTGCGGCGGGACATGCATCTCGCGACCGTCGATTCCGCGATGTCATGCCCGAGCAGGTGCAGTTCGGCGCAGATGCGGGGTGCACCCCAAGTCGGATTCTCCTGACACATCCGTCGGATCAGGCGTCGCACTTCGAGGGTAATTCGCGGACGTCCTCTCCTCATTGTTCTCGACCGCCTCCCCCAGAACCATTGAAACCCCCTGACGATGCCACCGGACCACTATTTCGGGCTTCACGATGATGAGGGCTGACCGCCAACCAGGCCAAAGCCTCAAGAGCCAGACACAGAACGCGCGGTCACGGGGCGCAGCCTCGGGCATTCGACTGACCGCCGGAGCGTCGCAAGTTGCTGGCGCAGTGCCAGGTTCTCTGCAGCCAGGTCGACCCTGGGCAGGACAATGGCGCGGAAGAACGGATAGACCGATCTTAGGATCGCCACTTTTCTCTCCGGATTGGGGGGGGGTAAATAGTATAATCCCTGGAGCGGAGTGTCTCAGAGAACGGACATGAGAGGTAACCGTTCCAAAGATCGTACACTGTAGCCGAGGTCCATGACCTCGGTCGCATCCGGCCTCATGGAGGC
>JABMQG010000512.1 GCA_013203365.1 Planctomycetota bacterium
GCGAGCCATGAAAGTTTTTCGTTTACATTTGCCTTATATCTTCTGGGCATTGCCGATGTTTCTTCTGGGCTCTTGCGCGCAGGAGCAGGTCATGCTGACCTATCGGCCGGAGTTCCTCCAGCAGGAAACCGCCACGCCACGACCGGCCGGGATGGTCTTCGACCCGCCCTCTCTTGCACAGACCAACGCCTTCGGGCGTTCCGAGGTCGCCGGCGTAAACCTTAACAGCCGTGTGATATTCGCATTCTCCCCAGGCTATGTTGACGCGGGCGAGAGGATTTACTATCGGCTCTACTACTCCGATCGCCAGTCCAGTCAAGGTGGAACTTTCACCGGCCGCGGGGGTTCGAGCGGCAGCGGAAACCTGCAACGGGTATTCCGATACGACCGCATGGGCGTGCAACTGCGGTAGATTACCATCAGCACACGATCAGGGCATGTTCCACAGAAGGCTTTTTTTGTCGTCTGCCGCCTGTTGATGGGTACACCGGAAAACCAAGCGAGGGGCCTTCGCAGCTTCTATCTCATGCCAAGCCTCTTACGCCTTGACCCTGTAGAGCGTCTCCCCGGCTCGTGGCACGACGAGGACGCCTTCTTCCTGGCTTTCTTGCCAGTCGGCGATTTTGACGGAGGTCGGGTCCATGTAGCCCAGCCCGATCCGCTGGCATCGCTGGGCTGATATGCCGGTGGCCAGTGTTACGTTGATTCGAGGGGTCTCGACGCCGTTTTTTTCGTAGGTGCCCGCGCCGCGGACGTGAGTTGAGTGGGCCAGGACGCCCCAGGGGTAGTGCTTGAACTTGTCCCAGTTGGCGAGGAAGTAGTCGCGCACGTGGTAGCCTACCTCGTCGATGATCTGCCCATGTGCGTAGCTGACCTCCGTGATGTGGGGTGCGTATATGACGACCTCACCGCCGTCGGCGACGGCCGGCTCGGTCTTGTACATGCCCTTGGCGCCGGTCCAAAGGTCGTCGTACATCTCCGGCATCACGGCAAGGATTCGACGGTAAGGACGGTCCACGTACGTTATGTCCAGCTTAGCCGACAGCTCGGCCGCCGACCGCCAGGCGCCTTTCATGGAACCGATGTAGACCGCAGCCAGCGATTGGCCGTGCACGACCAATGCCACGTTTATCGCCGGCGTTGTGATCATGCCGGCCGCGGTGTCGATCATTTGCCGCATTGGCGTATCCGTCGTGCCTATCGTGGCCATGCTGGTAAGCAGCGCGCCCATCCAGTGAGTGACATTGATCATCTCCCGGGCGGATATGCCGGGGAAGAAGTACTTGTTGCCGCCGGAGAATCCAACCACTTCATGGGGAAACACCGGCCCGCACACGATCAGAAGGTCGTAGTCGTTGACAAGCTTGTTGATCCTCACCGGCACGTCGAGCGACAGTCTCCCGTCGCTGAATCGCTCAACCTGCTCGGCGGCGATCGTACCCAGCGTGATAAATGTCTCGTCTTTGGCCCATTCGTGATTGAACACACGATGCCGGCCAGCCCGCCCTGCAATGACGGGTATGCCAATGAGCTTGCTCAGGGCCTCATCGCTCATGGGCATGTGCGTTCCCAACGCGACCAGGCAGTCCAAAGCGGCGGCCTTTTTTTCGCCGAGGATCTCGCCGAGCAGCTTGAACAGCATCGCGATAGGGGCCGTCCGCGTACTGTCGGGGATGATCGCCAGAACACGCTTGCCGGCCAGGTCGAGGCGTTCGAACGCCTCGACAAGAACACCACGCAGCTCGGCTTGGGCCAATGGCCGCTTTTCGTCGGCCAGGCAGGCTACTACAGGTAGGTTAAAAACTTGCTGGTTGTCAGGTTTGTTATCGTTCATCGTTTCCACGGAGGCGTTGACGGCAGGTAGGTCAAAAACTCATCGACAAGAGCCTTTTCGTACTTCCCGGCGTACTGGCCGGCGAAAAAGACATCGGCCGCCTCTTCGTAAAACTGCTGCCAGGACTCGCTTTCCCGGCCTGGGTTTATGGGGAAGAAAAGGGTGTTGTTCGCCCTTGCCGCCTTCATGTCGCCGGGGGCGTCGCCGATCATGAGCATTTTTTCGCCGGCGTATTTGCCGACCGCGCCGTATTTCAGGTGCTCGTTCTTGTTGCCCTGCTCCTGACCGCAGATCACACGCACGTACTGGTCAATTTCCTGCTCGGCCCACTCCCGCTTAAGTGCGTCAATCGGCGTGGCCGAGACTACCATCACGTCGGCGATGTCCTGCAACTTCTCCAGGCTCTGGCGAACGTAGGGAAACGGCGGCACGCCTCGAACGAACCGGGCAATGGTGTCGTTGACCGCCCGTGACCACTGGAGGGTATGAATCAGCACCGGATCGGAAGTCTCGGCGACCTTCACCTCCAACGTCGGGTTGCCCAGCCGGGTCTCTTCCTTTATCCACTTCCGTAACGAATCAATGGCAGGGGCCTTGTAGCCCCGCGCAATTGCTTCAGGCCGGTCGGCCAGCAGGTCGAACACCATCACCAGCGACGGAAATCGGTTGCCTCCCCGCCACTCGCTGTAGAGGTTCACGAACTCCGCCGCCTCCCGCGCGAACCTCGCCACCGCCTGGAGGTCCCACGAGTTGATGATATTCGGAATGAAGCATTCCTTGTGCTTGATCTCCATGGAATCGAACACACATCCGTCCGAGTCGATCCCGATGAAAAAATCCTTCTGCTTCGGCAGTGCCTTCAGCTCCGCAACGTAGTCCGCCATGTGAACTCCTTGGATTATTCTCGTCATACACCTGAAAAAGCGCTGAAGCCGCCGTCGATCGGCACGACAATGCCAGTGACGAACCGGGCGGCTTCACTGATCAGCCATTGCACGGCTCCCACCAACTCTTCCGGCTGGCCGTAACGGCCCATTGGTGTGTGGTCGATAATCTGCTGTCCGCGCTTGGTGGCCTTGTTGGTCTTTTCGTCGATAAGTAGAAACCGGTTTTGTTCCGTTAGGAAAAACCCAGGCGCTATCGCGTTGACTCGAATATTCTTTGAGTGCCGTTGGGCCATGTATACCGCCAGCCATTGTGTGAAGTTGCTGACGGCGGCCTTGGCGCCGGAATAAGCGGCGATGTTTGTCAGGGGACGAAGTGCGTTCATGGAGGAAATATTGATTATGCACCCGTCGCCACGCTCGGCCATGTGCTTTCCGAACACCTGGCTGGGTAGGATTGTCCCCAGACAGTTCAGGTCGAACACCCAGCGAATCGCGTCGGCCGGCAACTCGAAAAAGGTCGTCGGCGCGGCGCATGTGGCCTCTTTCTTGTTTCCGCCGGCCCCGTTGATCAGCACGTCAACCCCTCCGAAGGCGGAAACTACCTCGGCGAGTGATTCTTCAACGGCCCCTTTTTCAAGAACGTTGGCCTTTACTGCCACGGCCGTCCCGCCAGCGACGCCAATTGCCTTGCACACCGCCTCGGCACCAGGCAAATTGAAGTCGATCACAGCCACCTTGGCACCTTGCGCAGCCAGAAACTCGGCCATCGTTCCACACAACACACCCGCGCCGCCAGTAATGGCGATCCGCTTGTCGGTGATGTCAAAAAGGTTGTCGGTCTGGACTTTCACCATTCACTAATCTCCAGTAGAACCGGGCAGGCATGTCGTCCAAAGCGAGTCATATTAGCCCCCAGGGCACCCCGGCTGCAAGTGGAATTGGCAACACGTGAGCCATCGCTCAAGTATCACAGAACGCATCTCAAGGAATCAGCAAGCCTTATGAGGACTGAAAACCGCCGGCTCACCGCACCACCAAGGCCGGAAATGAAAAGGGGCGAACCCTCGCACTAAGGTCCGCCCCGTCTTGAATGATAGGATGTTCTTTCTCTACGCCTTGCGCCGCTGCCACCAGCCGACCATGCACAAGCCAAGGCTGCCCAGCAGGATAGCTCCTGGTGCCGGTATTGGATTGGGATTGAATTCCGTTCCATAGTTGAACATGACGCCGCTGATGTTGGATTCCAAGTCTAAAGGCCCAAGCAAGCCGCTCAAGGTGAATACTACACCGGACTGAACCAACGGCACGGCGCCACTGACCTTCGCGTTGCCGTCGGGGTCGATGCCGTTGACGATGCCATAGCCAAGTCCGTTGGGTGATTTTGGGTCCCAAAGCAGTCCGCCGGGAAAAAGATCAGGTGGGCCGACGATATCGTCCAACCCGACGGCCGAGATAACCATGTTGGCCCCGGATGGCATGCCGGTCAGGCCGTCAACGTACCCGTATTCGCCGCCGATTTGCCCATTTGAATCGACCCCTATGCCAGTGGAGGGGAACAGCACACTGCTGCCTGGTGCCAGGAAGGCCGATACGGGTGTCAGTGTCACGCCGGGCAGATTGAAGAACACACCCGTCAGGACGTCCACGGGTACCATAACGCCGACGGGCGAAATGTTCTCGAGTGTGACTATGAGATTGCTCCCGTCCTGGGCGAAAGTCACACGGGCTTGCGATGTCGCCATCGACAGATCAGCCGAGGCCTGTGAAACCACTACCGCCGACACGGCACAGAAGACCAGCAGGAATGCCATTTTTTCTTTCATTGCCCGAGCCCTTTTTTGTTAGTCAGTTGCCATCCCGTCAGGGGATGGACACTCCACCTTCAGTCAAGCGTTTTTCCGAGTCCATTCGGTTGGTCGGTTCTACCTGAACCGAATCAAGCTGCTACTATAAGATTTGCCCCATTTTTACGTCTTACAGGCAAACATATGTGTAAGGCATCCAAACCAACATAGCATCATACTCGCAAAGTTCGAAACTGTCAATGGCACATTGGCACATTTTCCTCGTTTTTACCTCGCAGCATCGGTTTACGGCGAATCACAGGGGTGTCCTGGTTGGTTATAGCCGGTCGCCGGGGATAGAATTAAGTTTGTACGCAGTCCGCGACGTTCGTGGGCCAAAGGTTGTCTGGGGAATCACGGTTAATGTTAAGAAGGAGTCCGTAAATGGGACGTCACAAGGTATTGTCTTTGTTTTTTGTCCTATGTGTTGCTCTTGCCTCGGGTTGCCGGGGAAAAGAACAGACGCCGAAACAGCCTGAGAAGCCGACGGAGGTCGAGCCTGTCAAGGCCAAGGTGCCAAGCGCAGCGCCGACTGTCGTCGATGAAGCGCCGGCTGTCGTCGACGAGGCGGCCAGGGCCAACGAGGTGGCCAGGGCCAACGAGGCGGCCAGAGTGAAGGCCGAAGCCCTTCTCGCATCGGTTCGTCAGAAGATAATTGCCGGCGATCTTGATGGCGCTGCCGTCGACCTGGAGGCACTTGATGTCATAAAAGGTTCGCTACCGGCGGGCATGCAGGATGAGATCGACGCCGCGCATACTTCATTGGATACCGCCCGAAAGGCCCAGGAATCGTTGCAGGCCGGCAAGGAGGCGGATTCTCTGCTGGCAAGGATTGTCCAGATGATAAAGGATGGGAATCTCGATCAGGCCGATGCGCAACTCAAGACGCTTGAAGCGAAGATGGGCTCCCTGCCCCAGCCCATGCAGGATCGGGTCAAAGCAGCGAGAAATGCGTTGGAGGCCGCCAAGGCCGCTAAAACAACCATCAAGAAGCCGGAGCTTCCCTCCATGCAGCTGTAGCTGAAGTAGTCCGAAGTTTTTTCTTTGTCTTTGGCAGCCAGCCAGTTGGTTCCGTCGAGGCCGGGTGCCCGGCCAAGTGGCATCAGAGTCGTCGCTATCAATCATCGGGCATCTATGGCGCCCGAATCCATGGAGGCCCCAGTATGAAAGGCCCCAGTATAAAAAAAGGTTCGATCCTGCCGAAATTCGCGGCGATTGTCTACGTTGCCACGCTACTGTCCGCACTGTCAGGCTGCGGGGTATTGAACGGCCTGGGACTTGCCAAGCCCTCGGCTAAGATTGCGGGCGTGAGCATAAAAGATATCGGCATGGACTCAGCGACGCTGCTGTTCGACGTGGAGGTGAAGAATCCCTATTCGCTACCCTTGCCTCTTGTTGCAATGGACTACGGTCTAGCCAGCACCGGCCAGCAGTTTCTCACCGGTCGGTCCGACCTTCAGGGCACCGTGCCGGCCAACGGCACAAAAACCCTGCCGCTGTCGGCCAAGGTGAGTTATCTTGAACTATTGAAGGCGGTTAAGGACGTTCGACCCGGTGCGGTCATGCCCTATGCGGCCCAGTTGGGTCTTTCCGTCAACGCACCAGGCATAGGCCCCCTTCGGCTGCCTTTGAATAAGCAAGGCGAGCTCCCGATCCCCGCCAAGCCGGACGTGAAGGTCGCGGAGATAAAATGGCAGAAGGTCGCCCTGGACGAGGTTACCGGCCTGGCCAAGCTCAGCCTCATCAACCGCAACCAGTTTCCCGTGGACCTTACGAAGCTGGTCTACGCCATGTCTCTGGGCGATGTGGAAGTAGCCAGGAGCGCCTTGGTCAAGAATGTGGCTTTCGGTGCGGACGGCGGGGCAGGTGAGATCGAGATACCACTTTCGTTTTCCCCGCAGCAGATGGGCATGGGGTTCTTACGAATGTTGACAGGCAGCGGGGCCGGCTACAAGTTTGGCGGTACCATGGAGGTCGGCACACCATTCGGCCCGATGTCGTTGCCAATGGAAAAGGTTGGAAACACGATCTTCCGAAGGTAGAACTCACCGGCCCTAAATGGCCGCTCGCCGCCCGGCAGCTGCGCATACCGGACTTGGCAGCGCCGTTGGCGGATTATCTCGGTCGATCTGCTCGGCCATGCCGGCAAACTGAACTGGCAGCAAGACGAGGAAGGCTTGACCATCAGCCTTCCCCCCCCTGCGACCCCGCCTGGGCCTTGCGTGTGCAACCGGCGTGAGAGCGAAGGCGTTTCAGTGAGAAAAGGGTTCCAGGAGCAGAAAAGGGGAGAGGAAAAGTGGGGTCAGGATTGCTCCGTAGAAATCCCCTCAAAACGCACAACTCAACACGCACAAGAGGATCAGGATTCTTCGGCTCCAACGGAGCCGGGGAATTGTGTGCCGAGCATGTTTGGTCACTAGGAGGTGCAGGTCCTGCAAGGGCAATGGGACCGGACCTTCTCCTCGATCGGCTGTTGGTGGGTTGGTGTATCATGTGCTGAACCGGGCCAATGCCCGGATGCCGCTGTTTGAGAGCCGGCTAGAGCGTCTAACGTTTATGATGCAACATATCCGA
>JABMQG010000513.1 GCA_013203365.1 Planctomycetota bacterium
CCAACGTAAAGTCCCTGGTCCGGCGCCGCCACCATGGCAAAAGGCGTCTCTGGGACAGATGACATCTGCACGGGCCGATCGGTCCCGAAGTAGCCGCGTTCGTTGGTGAACGTCGGGAACAGGCTGTGCTTTTCCAACCGGCCATAGGCCGAGTTAATGTGAGTAAAGACCTGGCAGCCCTCCGGCCGGGCCAGATCGCCAAAGGATGGATAGTAGGCGCATTCGACCGTGTAGGGCGATTTATTCTCGATCGTGCCGTCGAACTTCAGACCCTCGTCGCTAAGTGTGACCTGAGAGGTGAAGGTTATGTCCAAGTGTCCGCCGTGTTCGCTTAGGCACCTCTTCCAGACGAACGTCAGGCCCTTACCGTCCTGGCTGGGACGAAGTTCGGGGGGAGCCTGGCTCATGCCCAGGATTGGGTTGTTCCGCCGGCTCGGCAGGGGGACAAGCAGGCGGAACGAGAGGGCACATTCCGGCCGGCGCTGCACGCGCCAACCTGTCGCCTTGTGCTCCAGGAGCAGCAGGGCACCATTCCGTCGGCTGAATTCGGCCCGAAGGGTTGCGTTCTCCAGAACGATCGTATCCGGCATGGATAAAGCTCCTTAGGGTGATGATCGAGTGGGTATTATAGCGTCAAGGCCGCTTGAAAGGAAGTGGGAGTGTATATTATGTAACCATTACTCCTTGCCTTTTAACGAGTTGTCTTGCGGAATCCATAGCGTTGCCCCTGGCGTTTGAACAGGGGCGGTTCGATTTGCCTGTGGCGCTGGCGGTTGCGGCTGCAACCATAATACCACTGGTCGCAGTGTTCTTGGCCCGAACAAACCCCCATACCCCCATTAAAAAACCCTTCAGTCTGAGGAAAATCCCAGGTTGATTTGATACATAACGTGGTATAATGCTTATCGCTCCAGCGCGCTTTCGGGAGCGGCGGAGCTGTAACCTCTCTATCGGGCAAGGGCGTTCTCGCTCACTCGCACCTACCTAGGCCGCACGGCCGAGTTCCCTCAGACAGTCGGGCAATTTCTACACTTAGGTGCGCGTCTAAGTTGGTCGGGAAGCACGCCAGACGTGAACCATTTTTGGGGTCCGCTTTGTGCGAGCCAGAAGGAGAGCGAAGATGAGTACAAAAGGATGGTTGGCTGCGGTGGTTGTCATGGGCGTGGCGGCAGTCGCGTATGCGGCGCCGATCATGCTAAATGGAGTACCGGATTGGAACCAGCCGTTGACGTATGCGGCCTTCGTCCCGCCACTGGATGGACCGCCTGGTCCGGGGGGAGGCCCGGCGGGCGTGACCAACTGGTGCACACCCACGGCCGGCGCAAACGTCATGGGCTGGTGGGAAGACACGCAAGGTCAAAATGGCATAGGAGACGGCGTGGCGTTTCCAGGGGTTATCGCCTACCCGAACAACGACACCGATGCCGGTGCCGCCGACGGCCTGCCGGACTATCTCCAGAACCAGTGGAACGACGGCATCATTGAGATGGGCTGGCACATGGACACGCAGGCCTGGCGGACGAACATCCAACACGGAGGGACGTTGTTTGGCGCCGGCGTGATGGACTGCCCGGGCGGTATCACAACGTATCTGAATAACTACTCCAACGCCCAGTGGACGGTGTGGAACTACGACGTGTTCAACGGCGGCAACAGCGCCCTGGCGTGGAACGACTACCTCACCGGCGGCCTGATGCCGACACTGCCGCCAATCCCGGCCCCCCCGATAAACGGTTTGCAGATCGGCCAGCCGGTCATGGTCACGCTGGACGTGTGGGTAGACCCTAATAACCAGAACATGTTCGACGATGGCCAGATCCAGTGGTACGACTGGAGCACGAGCTCCTCTGACGCCCACACGGTCACGGGTGTCGGCTACGCAATCAATTGGGACCCGGACGCCGGCGGGCCGCTGTTGGCTGGCAACTGGATGATCGCCCACGATGGTTGGGGAACAACGGGTGTGAACGTCGCGGTGCCGTGGGACGACTTTTTCACCAACATCTGGTGGGCAAACACGCACGTGGACCTGGTGCCCGAGCCGGCCTCAGTCGGCCTGCTGGTCCTGGGGGCAATAGGCCTGATTCGGCGGCGCCGTCGCTGCTAGCGATGGGCGGGCCGGCGATGCTTAGGCGAAGGAGAAAATAGAGAGAAAATTCGCAACGATTCTAAAAAGGTGCCTATGCGGCGTAGCTAGGCGAGCCTTTGTATAAAAGGAAGGTGGAAACGGAGCCGAAAAGCAAGAATGCGAAAGGAGAGTTTCATGGTACGACTATCAAGCATATGTCTGTTAGCAATGTTGTTCGTGGGTGCTTCGTCGGCTTTTGCCGACGATCTCAACCCACCCCCGTGGCGTGGCCAGTGGTCAACCACATTACAGTTCTGGGAGTTTTCGACCGACAACGACGGCTTCCCGAACGGAGTGACCCCTGACGGTCCGGGGCCATTGATCGAGGGGCTACCCGGAGAGCCATACACCGAGCCGGGCTACTTGCCAAGCACCAGGTTGTGGGTGGAGCCTCTTGGCGAG
>JABMQG010000514.1 GCA_013203365.1 Planctomycetota bacterium
CTGCGATTGTCTACCCGAAGTGAGATCCTTGTACCACTTTTTTTAGCCTGCGTCCAAAAGTTTTTTTAGTTTGAGTTTTTTTTTGTTACTTTTTGATTTCAACCGCGTCTTTTTATAAATAGGGTATTCGGCATGGGCGGGGGACGTTTGATCGACAGTGAGCCTTTTTCCACAAAGCCCACAAAGCCATAGGGTAGTCAAAGCCACCAAATCACTCCGGCAAGCTAACGCGCCTTTTCCCGGACGAAGGTACAGTGTAAGAGTTGCGATTACACCCTCTGCATGCATGTTGTCCGCTAAGGCATCGCCACGACCCTACCAGTGGTGGGCTGCCCTGAATGTGGGACAGTTCAGCCCGCCGGTAGTCTCTGTGATAGCAAGCAGTTATGGTTGAAAAGATTGACAAGAGCACTGCCCGGGATAATCGCCACCCCGGCGTCGTTAGTTTCTGGCGGCCTTTTTATACACACGGATGCACGCGAGCGTCCTGCTGTGGAACGGGTTCACATCGGTCCCCTATTGGCATGTGGTTTTCGCTGCTTGCTGGTGCGCCGTCAGCAGCTGCGGTGGTATTGACGACGGCGTTGTTCGTTCCGGCTGTTGCGATGCTATTCTTTCGGCTGGAAGGTGGTTGGCTCGTTGGAACAGGTCTTACCACGTTAAGTGAGCTATCTGCAGAGGTTGACGGATTCGTTGGAACAGAAAACCTTCCTTATGGCGGTGTGATCCGGTGGTAGAATCCCTTGAAATCGTCCGCGTTCCGGGGCGTGGGGACGCATAAGGCTGACATACGCGGGAAACCCCGGGATAAACGGCAGTAGAGGTGATACTATGCGGTTGGGTTTTGAATAGCGAAGGATTGACATAGTGAAAGAACTGAATGTCGCTCTTATCGGCTGCGGCAACATCGGCCGACTGCACGTGCAGAACATCAATGTGGACCGTACGGTACCCGGGATGCGCATTTCCGCATTCGTTGATGTGGATTTAGCCAGGGCGCAGGAGTTGTGCCGGTTCGGCGAGGGGCTGCTCGCCACGGCCGACCTTCGGCAAGTACTAGCCGATGAGTCGATCGGGGCAGTGCTCATAGCCGCCAACATACCCAGCCACATCGAGCTGTGCCGTCGAGCGGCGTCGGCGGGCAAGCACATTTTCGTGGAAAAGCCTGTTGGCTGGAGCCTGCGGGAGTGTATGAGCCTGGTCGATGACAAATGGGATCGCGAGTTGGTGATCTTAGTGGGCTACTGTTTCCGGTTCAGCCCGGTCTACCAGCTCGTCAAGGAGGAAATTCCCCGGCCGTCGATGACGTTTGCCCACGTCATGGGCGGCGGGGATAGCCATGGTGTGGAGTATTTATACCACAATCTCAGTCACGCCCTGAACATGATCTGCTGGCTGCACGATTCACATTTACGGCGTGTTTTTGCAATGGCCACGCACGCCTCAGGTGAGAGAGTAAGCGTTGAACAAGCCGACCGTTGGCTCGTATCGTTGGAGTTTGACAACGGTTCCATTGCCTCGATCGGCGTCGGTGGCGATGCACCCGGCCATCATTTGCCGAAATGGTATTACAAGATTTGCGGCACCAACGGCGTAACCGCCGAGGTGGTAAACAACCAGCATGTGTACTTCAAGCCAAATGAGTCTCACAACCTGGAGGGCGCGACATACCACCAGGGCCACATAGAGGAAATGAAGGCATTCCTCACAGCCATTCGGACGCATACCCCCGCACCGGTTTCGGTGCGTGATGCCGCCCTGGTGCACCTGATACTGGAATCAGCGATGAAAAGCGCCCGTGAAAGGGTTTTGGTGGACTGCGACGTCGATCGTCTTTGCCGACAGTAGCTAACGGCAAAGGTTTTGCCGTCGCCGCCCTTGAAACTTTGGCCGCATCCCATCAGACTATTGTCCATGACCGAGATTAAAAACACTCGTCCGCGTGTGATCTTTGCCTCGGCCGGGGTTGGTGCCGGGCACAACCAGGTTGCGGAGGCCTTGCTTACAGCCCTTAACCAGCTAGACCCGTCTGTGCCCGCTGAGCGAATCGACATGCTGACGTTGGCCAATCCGCTCTTTCGTCTATGCTACGCCGGCGGGTACGTGCTGATGATGCAGCGATTGCCCAGCCTCTACGGGTTGGGGTATCGCTTGACCGACCGACCCAGCGGGCCTGGTCGAACGCCCTCGGAGCGATGCCGATTGTGGACCGAGCGGCTTGCCGTTCGACGATACACGCGCTGGCTGCATGCTCGCCGACCGGCACTGGTGGTCAACACGCACTTTCTCTCCGCCCTGGTGATCGGCCAGATGATCGCATGCGGCGTGCAGGATTTGCGGCAGATGTCTGTGGTGACCGACTACCATATGCATCGCTACTGGTGCAGCGAGCATATTGACTGCTTTTTCGTCCCGGACGAGTCCGGTCGCGATCGGCTGGTCGACTTCGGCATACCGACAGGTCGAATAGAGCTAACTGGCATACCAGTTCACCCCAAGTGGAGTGCTCCGCTAACCGAGCGCGTCGTGCGCACCCAGTGGAATCTCCCGGACGACATGCCTTTGGTGGTAGTCGGCGGCGGTGCGAACTTCACCGTAGGGCGAATCGACAGACTGGCGCCGGCACTGTGCCGACGTCTGCCCAATGCCGTTGTCGCCGTCCTTGTCGGCAGGAATAAGAAGCTTGCGGGGCGTCTGTCGGCTGAGCCGGAAGCCCAGGGCGATCGGCCACGTCTTCGCGCGATTGGCTTCACCGACCGGCTCCACGAGCTGATTCACGTTGCCGACGTTTTCGTCACCAAGTCCGGTGCCGTGACCGTCTGCGAGGGGCTCACCAAGGGCACAGCCTTTGTCCTACTGAAGGCGGTACCGGGACAGGAGGCGTTCAACGCCGGCATGCTTTGCGCCAATGGCGCGGCCGTTCAGACGCACTCGGAGCAGGAGGTCGTCGACCAAGTTGCCCGTCTGCTTGGTTGCCCGTCGGAACTTGCCCGTCTGAGGGCCAACGCCCGGCGTTTGGCCCGCCCGGCCACCGAGGCCGTCGTTGCACGCATACTGCAGACCGTTGACCGGATGTGATTTCGTCGGGCAATGGCGGGAAAGATCGCCGTCGGTGAAGACTTCCAGGAATTGAACCGACATTCCCGGCTTGGCTCCGATTCGTTGCCAGGTACCCTCGGCCGCCTCGAGGGCGTACTTACACGGCCTATCACTGCGATATATGCGGACGGGGTTGGCAGGGTCCGGCTCGATGGGCATGGTGTCGAGGTTGACGATTATTCCCTGCTCGTCGATAAAGGCTATGTCGATCGGGAAATAGCAGTCCTTCATATAGAAGCTCAGCGGCCTGGGGCGATTGAAGACGAACAACATTGCCCGCTCGGCTGGTAGGCTGCTGCGCCCGCTTAGGCCCTTGGTGCGTGCGGCGTCGGTGTCGGCGATGTCCACGTAGAAGGTAGCTCCGTTGACGATGACGCGAGGGGTGGTCTGTCGTGACCGGCACGAAATCCCCCCCGCGCCCAACACCAGCGCCGCCGAGACAACCGACGACAGTACTACCGACCTTGCGTCTCTCACAGGCCGTGCCTCAATACGAGTTGGGCCAGCAGCCCCTTGAGCAGTTCCATCGGCAGCCCCATCACGTTTGTAAAACTGCCCTCGACGCATTCGACGAAGGCATCGTCGTGGTCCTGTATGCCGTAGGCGCCGGCCTTGCCCTGCCAGGTGCCGCCGGCGATGTACCGGTCGATCTCGGCCGGGCTCATCGCCCGCATTCGGACCCAACTGGCCTCTGAAGCGATCAGCCGATGCCCGCCGGGGTCGATCAGCGCCAAGGCGGTGATCACCTGATGCCGCGTGCCGGCTAGCAGCGTGAGTATCTCTCTTGCGTGCCGGGCGTCTACGGGCTTTCCGACGGTTGTGTTTCCCACCGCCACGACCGTATCGGCTCCGAGCACCGGCAGGTCGGGTCGAACCGAGTCGAAAACCGATCTAGCCTTGAAATACGCCAGTGCCTCGGCCTGTTGGGCCGGTGGTGCCTTGGCCAGGGCGTCGCTGGGCTCGGTAATAGTAGGCGGAATGACTTTGAAGGCATATCCCGCCTCTTCCAGCAGCTGCCGGCGTCGGGGCGAGTTGGAGGCAAGGATCAGACAAGGGCGATTGTCGGGTCTGACGGTCACGGTTTCACTCCCGACCTTCGGCGGCATCGGCCGATTCGGCGGCGTCAGGCTGCATCGTGGGATTATCGTGGGTTGCCAAGGTCGCCGATGAAGACCGGCGGGCTCGGCGTGGATGGCCGAAGCGGCGCCGATATCGCACCACACCGGAGTAAGTGACCCAATAGGCCAGACCCGCGATCGCCAACCCCACCAATATACTGCCCAGCCACAGTGGCCCGGCGATCTCCAGGGCGAACCGCCAGAATCCCAGAATGCGATCCCACCACGACAGGTCGGAGTCGAATACTTGAGAGACCATTGTTCGCCAGTGGAGCAGTTGCTTTGTCGAGGTCCCAGGCATCAAGGCTGCACCAACGAGGTAGCTGGGGTAATATACGGGAATGATGGTCAGGGGATTTGAAATCCACACGAACGGCACGCCGACGAGCTTGTTGGCCCGGAAGATCGCGCACAACAGCACCGTCAACGCCATTTGGGCGCCGATGGTCGGCGTCCACGCGACGAAGAGCCCTGTCGCCACTCCCAGGGCGATCCGATGGGGCGTGTCGTCAACGTGCAGGATGTGGTAGACGAAGAATCGTTCCGCCAGCCTGATCGCCAACCACAGCCTTCTAATTATGTATCGATGAGGCACTGCTTCTGCCCTTTCACAAGCAACCGTGCCCAGCCGTCGCACAGGTATTCTATTTTTACCATAGGCGTGTCGGGATTACATCCCCGAAAGGCCCGCCAAGACCTCCGTGTGCAGTGGCGACAATCAGCGGTTCTGGTGTAGCATGCTTGCCCGGCGTTCTTTCTTCGAGGTAGAATCATTGGGAAACAGGCCGTCAGCAGGTCGAGGTAAATGACAATGCCAAGCAGCCAGACAACCCTTACGCTTCACTCGGCCTTCACCATTGACAAGGTGGACAGCCGAATCTTCGGCGGTTTCCTCGAGCACCTGGGCAGGGCAGTGTATCAGGGCGTCTACGACCCCCAGTGCCGACATGCCGACGAGAACGGCCTGCGCACGGATGTGCTTGGCGCCCTGGATCGCCTGGGGATGACGGTCATGCGGTACCCAGGCGGCAACTTCGTCAGCGGCTATCACTGGCTCGACGGGGTCGGCCCTCGCCCGCAGCGGCCGACCGTGCGGGATCTGGCCTGGCAGAGCATCGAGTCCAATCAGTTCGGCACCGATGAGTACATCGCGCTGTGCCGACGGATGGGTTGGCAGACCATGCTCACCGTCAACCTGGGCACAGGTACGCCGGAGGAAGCTCGCAACTGGGTCGAGTACTGCAACTGCCCTGCCGGGACGCGATTCGCCGACCTGCGGGTTGCCAACGGCCATGTTCAGCCACACGGTGTGAAACTTTGGTGTCTGGGCAACGAGATGGACGGCCCGTGGCAGCTCGGCCACGTGCCGGCAGACCAGTACGCCATCCGCGCGCAGCAGACGGCCAAGATGATCAAGGACGTCGACAGCTCCGCCGAACTGGTGGTCTGCGGGTCCTGTGGCACGGGAATGCCAACCTATATGGAGTGGGACCGGACCGTTCTTGAGTACATGGGCGATCTGGCCGACTTTGTCAGCCTGCACTGTTATGTGGGAAATCGGGGCAATGATACGCCCAACTACCTGGCAGCGGGTCAGGCTATCGATCGGCAGATCGAAGAGATGGACGCGGCTTGCCGCTTCGTGCAGGCGCGACGACGCAGCAGGAAACGCGCCTACCTGTGTTTCGACGAGTGGAACGTCTGGTACAGGCGCACGCAATCGGACGGGCGGGGTCAGTTTGCCCCTCACCTGCTGGAAGAGGTGTATAACCTGGAGGACGCCTTGGTCGTGGCCCAGTTCCTCAACAGCTTCATTCGTCACGCCGACTCGGTGAGAATCGCCAACCTTGCCCAGATCGTCAACGTCATCGCCCCGATCCTGACCCGTGGCGACGACATGCTATTGCAGTCGATCTTCTACGTCTTTGAGATGTTCAGCCGTCGTCGCAACGGCGTTGCCCTGCGCACGGCCGTCTCGGGGCCCACATATTCATGCAGTTCTGGCAGCGCCGTCCCCTCAGTGGATGCCAGCGCTATTCTCGACGATGGTGTGCTTCATGCATTCATGGTCAACCGTTCAGACGCCTCTGCCGACCTTACGATTTCCTTGGCCGACGGATCTATTGCCGGCCTTGAGAGTGCCGAGGTCGTCACCGGCCCCGATGCCAACTCTGCCAACAGATACGAAGAGCCTGACGTGGTGGTGTCGCGGCCTTTCACGGAGCTGGCCGTCTCCGGTGGACGGGCCGTGGCGAAGTTACCTCCGCTGTCGGTGTCGGC
>JABMQG010000515.1 GCA_013203365.1 Planctomycetota bacterium
CCCGGTGTCCGGCACACGAGCGGTGCCGGCTCGCCGCCTAGGTGTGGGTGCCGCCTTCGCGGCCTTTACGACACGCCGGGTGGATGCCGGGTTGGCCTTACGCCGACCAGTCAATGGATGTAAGGGTTCTTGCCTCATATTTTTTACAACTCTCCCGATCCGTGCGGGTTGTCTTTGCCTGGCACGGTGGAATCTCGGACGATTTACGTATGACCGAACCGTGCATTCGAACTCCTCGAACGTATGGATTATAGAGCATACATGCTGGCTTAGTCACGTTCACTGTTGAGAAATCGCTGCAGTTGGCCTACACTTATGATCAGCTTCGGACACCATACAACAGGCTGCCGGGCCCGCCCGGACGGTACTTCGTGATTCGTAAGAGGAACGTATGAGCGACGAGAACACAGCAGACAATAACATCATGATTGAGGATTTTATGAAGCTGGATCTGCGGGTTGGGAAGGTTCTTGAGGTGGCGGATCATCCCAACGCCGACAAGCTTTTGGTTCTGAAGGTGGATATAGGCGGCGGCGAGTGCCGACAGTTGATCGCGGGTATTCGCGGTCATTGCAGCCACGAGCAGTTGCTGGGCACACAGATCATTGTCCTGGCCAATCTCGCCCCACGCAAGATGCGCGGACTGGAAAGCCAAGGCATGCTCTTAGCGGCCACCTGGACCGAAGGGCAAGACCAAGCTCGTAAGGTTGTTCCGCTGACTACCTCTTCGCCAGCACCGACAGGCGCCGAAGTGAGCTGACAAGGCCGCCTGTCTGTCGAATCGGCGCAGCCCGTCAGGCGTGCAGCTTCTTCGCCTCGATCAGTACTTTTGCCTCGCCGACAAGATAGAAACTGCAGGTGACGCAGATGATGTCTTCCCGGGTGACGGCAGAGGCAGCGATGGCGAGGGCCTCTTCTACGGTGTTTGCGGTTTGAGACGCTCGCCCACTATACTGCTCGTATTGGGCCGCCAGATCTTTCGGCTTGGCCACCCGACCGTTTGCCGTGGCTGTGAAGATGACCTTGTCGGCACCGAGCGCCAACTGCTCCATAATGCCCGGAATGTCCTTGTCGGAGGCACAGCCGAAAATGACCACCATGCTGTCATAGGGTATGTTCTGCCCGATCGCCCTCATAAGGGCCGAGATGGAAGCGGCATTGTGTGCCCCGTCGGCCAGGATCCGCGGGTCGCTACAGATCATTTCCATTCGCCCGGGCAGATAGGTCCGCGACAAACCGTCGATGGCCACCTCGTCATGGATCTTGTCAAAGCCCTTCTTTTTCAGTTCATCCAACAGCGCCAGGGCCAAGCCGCAATTGAGTGCCTGATGCTCGCCAAGCAGCGGCACGGGCAGGTGCTCAAACCGGCTGGTCGGCGTAGTCACACACACGCGAGTGTGCGGCCCGCTCGTGCGGCTGGATTCGAAGCGATAGCTGAAGTCGATGTCTTTTCCGGTGAACCGCAAAGGCGTTTTGGCGTCTTTGGCGACCCTTTTCAGCACGCATTCCACCTCTGGCTTCTGCGGGACACTAATGGCCGGCACGTTGCTCTTGAAGATGCCGGCCTTTTCCTCGGCGATCTTGCCCAACGTCTGTCCAAGCTGCTGCATGTGATCCAGCGATATGCTTGTCAGACCGCATGCATCCGGACAAAGGACATTCGTGGAATCCAGCCGACCACCCAGACCCGTCTCGATAACGGCAATGTCTACAGCTTCGTTTACGAAGTGCTTAAACGCCATCGCGGTAAATATTTCGAAGAACGTCGGCTTATCATCAACCATCTTTAAAACCACTGGGTCAATGGCAGCAATCAGCCGCACCAGGGCCGCCTGGGAGACGATCTCACGATTGATGCGAATCCGCTCGCGAATGTCCTTAATGTGTGGACTGGTGTACACACCCACCCGATACCCGCAGGCGATGAGCATTTCGCTCAGCATCTCCACGGTTGAGCCCTTGCCCTTGGTCCCGGCGATGTGCACGGTACGAATTTCCTTGTGCGGATCCCCTATGCCCTTCAGCAGCCGGTACATACGGGCTAAGCTGAAGGTATCGCGGTTGTACCGCACGCGGAGCATCTGCTCGTAGTCGGTCAAAGAGACCAAATATTTGATAGCTGCCTCGTACGTGCGTAATCCACGTTTGGCTACGGGCTTAGCTTTTCGCTCCTTCTTGTTGGACGTTACTGTAACCATAGTGCCGGAGTATAGCACATGTAAGGGAAAAGTCAACCCAACAAGGATAAAAGCGAATGTAACAGCTTAATAGATAGCATGTTATAAGATTATAATAATTATCCCAACACCTGACAACAGCCCAAGAGCCCAATGGCCCCCCCCCAGCCATACAAGCTCAAACCGCTCTAGTGGAATCGGCCACGGCGGCATCAAAGATCGCGCGCGTCCAGCCCTTTTAGAGTCGTTGCCAAAAGTCTTTTCGTTTTCAGGGCAACGCCCGCCCTCTGGGCGGGCGAAAAAGCCTTTTTAACCGGAAAACATTATTGGCAATTGCTATAGGTTCGGTTTTTCTTCCGAATTGTTTTTCCGCATGGTCTGAATCACAAGGTCGGCGGTGGCAGCGGATGCGGATTTACCCAGGGGTGCCTGCAACGGTTTGGTCAGTTCAATCAGCGCGCGCGAGGTGTTAGCAAGTCCACAGGGGTTCGACAATTGGTCGATTACCGCCTCCGACAGTTGGCTGATCCGGCCGTACCAGGGAATCAACTCCGGTACCATGTTACCACCGGCAAGGATGTTGACTAGACTGAACTGCCTAATGTTCATAAGCCACCAACTGAACGTGGAATAGGTTGCGCGCGACAGACGGTAGAAGACGACCATGGGCACGCCGAAATATGCCGCCTCCAGTGTGACAGTGCCGGAGGTGGCCAGCGCTAAGTGTGATTCGGCCAGCAGGCGATCGGTCTGGCCTACGACTAGTGGCACTGACGCCCCGGCAGCGTCGGCTACCCACTTGGCGGAACGATCGTCCACAACGGCGAAGGTAAACTCGGCACGTGGGTACCTACGAGCCACTAGTTCTGCCACGCTTACCATGGCGGTGGCGTGGCGGTGGATCTCGTTTCGTCGGCTGCCTGGTAGAAGTAGAATCCGCCAAGCATCATTGCTTGGCATTGACGGGCGAGCAGGCGGTCGGGCAGGAAGGTGATCGAACATCGGATGGCCGACAAAAGTGGCCTCGACGCCGCGCTGATGGAAATAGTCAGGTTCGAACGGAAGGATGCAGGCAACGTGATCAGTCAGCCGACGAAGCTTCTTCACCCGCCACGGCGCCCATGCCCACACCTGAGGTGCAATGTAGTACATCACCGGCACGCCGAGACGTCGAGCGGCGGCAGCCATGTGCCAATTCAGGCCCGGAGAGTCGGTGGGAACCAACACGGCGGCGCGACGCTTAGCCATCGCGTCGGCGAGGCGGTGGATGACACGGCGGTAATAAAAAACCTTCACCAGGTTGTCCAGGAACATGCTGGCGCTGGCGACGATGTCTTCCAGCAATTCACAGCCGGCTGCTGCCATTCGCGGTCCGCCGACACCCACGAACCGCGCAGAGGGCAGCCGCTCGGAAAGTGCAATGATCAGATTCGCCGCGTGCGCGTCGCCACTGGCCTCGCCGGCAGTGAGGAAGATCGTCGGTGCTTGGCTAGAATTCATTGCTGTTCAACTGAACCAGCATCAAGACAAAAGTCAAGCCTCCAATGGCAGGCCCCCCCAGTTTCCCGGTTGCAATTGTCATCCTGCAATCAAAGGCCCCATTCGTAGCGTAAGAAGCAGGTTCGTCCCAGCTTTGCAGGCTGTTCAGCAAAAAAACCGTTCTGGATGTGCCTCCACCGGCCGGCTCTACTGGCTAGAGGCTATGGCGGCGACGATGGGTTGGATAATGCGCGGTATAACGATTCGCTGGGCAAGATCTTGTGCGTGCGCGACCTGGCAATCGAAGGCCTGTCGCATGTCGAACTTCTTTCCGGGGGCCGGATAGCTGCGAACGGTAAAGTAGACGCTGATGGGCTCATCGTCATAGTTGCCGGTGCGAATCTGATAACTGTTGCCCCGTGTCTCCAAGTTCAGCCGGGCCTGGAGGTAGCATTCGCGATCCAGGGCTACGATGAAACTGGGCTCAAAGGCCAATGGCACCAAACCCGCCTCTTCTGCCAAGCCAGCCAGCGGCGAGTCGGCCAGCAGCGCCTCAGCCACAACCGCGTCGCGGTTGCCTTGGAAATCAAGGTTATAACCAAACACCACGTCCAGGCTCTCGACGTCCAGATGCGATACGCCCAAGTAGTATGTGCATCGGTCGAGGATCCAACGATGCTGGAACAATGCCTGCTCGATTTCCGGGGGATTGAAATACCCCGCCGACAGCCGGCGGGCCTCCAGCTCCATCCACCTGTAGCTGCCGGCGTCGCGATCTCCTTCCAGCACGAACTCGCCAGTGTCCCGGCGATAGAAGGTGGACATGTCGACAAACTGCTTCTGACAGGCTTCGCAGAATTGGAGAATCGTTTCCCGACTTTCCGGAAGCGGCAGAGAAGTCTGCAGGTCCACGTTTACAAAGAAGTCGTCACTGAAAGCGTCGAAGCTATCGCTCATGATTTGCGTCTCAGCTCTCTCAACGAGCGTACAACACTCGGAAGGTTCTATACAATTGCCAATAATGTCTTCCGGTTAAGAAGGCTTTTTCGCCCGCCCATAGGGTGGGCATTGCCCTGAAAACGAAAAGACTTTTGGCAACGACTCTAAAAAACCAATTCTACGGCAACGACGAATCGGCCGCAAGCGCTAAGGCCCCGCGTAACTGTCCCGAGGATTGTGGAGGATTGTGTCGAAGCTTCCCCTGGCCCCAAAGTCAGACCACTTTCCGCAGATCGCAGATCCCAACCTGGCCCCGGAGGAAGAACGAAAGGTGTGGATGGGCCAGCACCTTGTGCATCGCCTTGAACCCTCGCATCGTCTTGGAGCGAATCTTGAAGGTCAGTCCGATCATCCGCTCTGTAACGTTGTTCGTCGGGTCTACCGGGTCATCGCTGACCTTCTCCCACGTCCGCTCTATGTGCTGGAGCAACTGATTCACCTTCCAAGGCAGGCCCCTGCGGGCATTGATGTACCTTCGCACCAAACGGCTGAGTTCCTCCGGTACCGTCGGTGCCCTGGGCTTCTTCCGCAACAATACCAGCAGCTCCTCCATCGTCTGGGCCTCCAGCACGGCTTCCTCGGCCACCGCCTGCCGATGCAGGTCGAACGCTCGCTTGCCCTTGCTTTTGCGCCAGTGCGTCAGGCACAACCGATGCTGTTTCTCCGGCATGATCCCCTCGTACACCGAGTGCTCGTCGGTCCGGAGTTCCTGGGCCTGGACTTGGGTCATCACCTTTGCCACGTGCCGACGCACCTTGTCAGTTTGTTCCTCGTGGACCGGTTGGACGCCAACCAATCCGCCCTCTGGCCCGATTCCCACGAAAAACAGCACCCCGGCGTCGCGACCGGCCATGGCCGCTCCCGTATCGTCCACCCCCAGCACTCGCACCCGCATCGGGGGGGGGCTGACCATGCAGCGCCGTGGCTTCCTGACCGGCGACGGCCACATCTCGCTCTATACTGCTCTTGCCACCTCGACAGCCCAGCAGCGGCAGGAACTGCTGGACGCCGCGGTAGCTCAGCCCCAGCATGTAAAGCACCACCCCGATCCCAATCAGCCGACCACTACGCCGACAGCCTGGTCCGATCCCCCCCGGCCGCAGCGTCCAGGTGGTGCCGCACCAAGGGCACTTCATGCGACGCTGGGAGACGGTCCGCACCTTCGGGGCGCTGATAGGCCGGTGTTGAACTGCGGAGTGAATCCGCCCATTGTTGCGGTGACAATGGAGACAACATCGCTCAAGCTTGAGTACCCCGTCGACCGATGGTAGTATGTAGGTAACCACCTTGGCCTCCTTGCCGTCGATGGCTTTAACCACCAATCAGATCGGCAAAGAAGCCACTTCTTTCACAGCTCAACCACACCCCGTGGGACAATTACGGCCCCGCCGCACCGCCCGACAGGACATGATACCACTTGACTGATCCTTGACAAAGCGCCGGCAGTTTACAAAATTTGGAATCGCCAAGCCTGGCTATCGGACTACGGCCGCACTTTTCTGTGGCCCACACACAGGTCGGCTTCGTTTTCATCTGGCTGCGTCAGGTGCCATCCAGAAACCCGATGTTTTTTTTCTTTGGCAGTGGCTTGCCTTCATTTGCCCTGCAAGGCCACACCAAATCATTGCCTATTCCGCAAAGTCCAGTGTGCGGTATCTGCCCACGCTTGCATCTCAGTGTCGGCAGAGGCCGACTCCAGAAGCGGTGGTCGTTGGCAGAATACTATAGCACTTTAACTTTTATCCTGAACATATCCGC
>JABMQG010000516.1 GCA_013203365.1 Planctomycetota bacterium
AAGCCGATCGGCAATGGCGCCGGCCAACGGGCCGTCAGCGGCACCGTCGCCGCCCACGCTCAGGGCAGTCAGGCACCATGCGATCTCAACAGTGGGATACGGCCGGCCAACACTATCCATGGCGCGGAGCCGCGCCAGTGCCTCACCAGCCCGTGGATGACCGATGATCCGACATGCCCACAGTGCAAGGGCGACTTCCCCGATATCGTCCGTGTCGTCCAGCCCGTCCAGCAATCTCCGATAAACGTCATCGACGGTTTGACCGCAAAAGATCTGCTCGGCAATAGAGTCATCCTCGCCCGCCAGGGCGATCAGGACGATGGCAGTATATCGCCGGGAAACGCCTTCCAGCCGGTCGCCGGCCGGGGTGCGTCGGATGCGAAAGGCGAACAGCCGCTCGGCGGGCAGATACATCCTCGACAAAGCGCGCACCGCCAACTCTCGCAATCCTCGGCACTGTGCCCGCCTATCCGTTCGATTGTCGAAACTTGCTGTCGTGGTCAACTGTTGGCTCCGTATCCATAGCCGTATCCATACGCGTAGCTGTGTCGGCGCCTAGGCGGGGCTATGAAGATCGTTCCCCACAACGTGCCGCCGGAGGCATCGAGTCGGTACACGGCCTCGGCGACTTCGCTGCGTTGTGTCTTCTCGGCGCGGACAATCAGGATCGTGCCATCCGCACGGCTGGCCAGGATTTGAGCGTCGGCCACCGCCAGAACAGGGGGGCTGTCCATGATTATGACATCGTAGTCTTCACGCCAACGTTCCAGGGCGATGGCGAACGACCCATTTACGAGCAGTTCCGGGTCGAAACCATCGCAGACATGCCCGGCCGTCAACACGCTAAGCCTGGGTGTTTGCGTTTTTACAACCACTTGGCTGTCGTCGATGCCCTGGGTGAGTGCCTCCATCAGGCCTATCTGCGAATCTAGCCCGAGATGCGCGGCAATATTGGGCTTTCGCAGATCCGCGTCCACCAGCAAGACCCGCTTGCCGCATTGAGCCAGACTACGGGCCAGTATTACCGAGACGGTGGTCTTACCGTCGCCGGGCCCGGCGCTCGTAATGAGCACGACGTTGTCATGAGCCCGCTCACGGCCTAGCCGTTCCAGCAGCGATGTTCGCACCATCCTTATGCCTTCCGCAAGCATTGGGTCATCCAACGGCAGATGGTTTGGCGTCGAGGTCACCTGCGGAAGTTGACCCAAGAACGGCACGGTGGCCGAACAGCTCAGTTCCTCGGCCACGAATATCGCCTTGCTGGCCCCGGCTCGCAGCATCGCCACCCCAGCGCCGCCAGCCAATCCAAAAAACAGGGCCATAACCGAGAGAATCATTCGTCGATCGGCGCTAGCACTGTTTGGGGCCATGGCCTTTACGATTTCAATAGAGCCGGGCACGTTGCGCTCCATGCTCTTTTGATCCACTTGCCTTCGCACGGCCTCGTACAGTTCCCGCTGCCTATCGATTTCACGAAGTCGCTGATTGAGGATCTCTGCCTTCTCCATGTCACGACCCATGATCTTGCGCTGTTTGTCCGCGTCATCTTCCAGAAGCTTCGCAGCGTATTGCATTCGCTCGATCTCGTTGTTCGTCGCTTCAAGTTCCCTAGCCAAGCCGGCAAAGGATTCCCCCGGCCCCATAGGTGTCGAGGATCCACGCTGCCAGATGTCGTCCAGTTGTTTCTTGCGAGCTTCGAGGTTCTCCTCGGAGAACTTCACCTGCTCCACAAGAGCGACCATTGTAGGGTGTGCGTCTCCCAGCCGTTGCCCCTGCACTTTCACCTCGTGCTTGGCGGCCCGGACCGCCGTCAACAGTTGGTCGTAAACGGGATCTTCTTCGTATCTCGGATTAACAAGCCCGTCATTCGCCGCTTGGCTAGCGGTGGGTTCAGCCGGGGCACTCAAACGCGTCTTCAGGCTCTTTTGTCGCCATACGGCGGTGGCAATTGCCCTGCTGAGTGTCCTCATTTCGGCATCGGTTTCATCCAGCCGCACACGCCGACGCGCCAACAGTTCCGCAGGGTCGGTGGTTCCCAGTTCCTTGCGAAGGTCGGATACGATGTCCTCCAGTATGTCTATCTCCGCCTTCTTGGCGTTGTATTGGGTGACCAGCTCGCGGAAGATCCGGTTGGAATTATCGTCGGAGCTTTGGTTGACGTGGTTGATGTACTGGTTCAGTACGGCGTTCACAATCACAGCGCTGTCGAATGGATTTCCGGACTCGAATGAAACATCGATCAACTCTGTCCGCGGCCGGGGCAGTACGTACAGGTCCTTTCTGAGCCGGTCCAGCTTGCTTGGGTTCGTGCGTGAGAAAAACGTGGCCTTTGCGTTGTGCCAGGCGGTCTTCTGAACGTCAGGCTGATCCAGCACGCGCCGGAGAACGTCGGGGTTAAACACAACCGCAATCTGGGTGTTCATGTAATTCTGGTATAATGGAATCATACCATTCTCGTCGGTTTGGAACACCAGGCGAGGAA
>JABMQG010000517.1 GCA_013203365.1 Planctomycetota bacterium
GTACAGGCCCAAGCGGTGACGTTCGGGGCTGACGGAGATTCCTGAAATGACCGAAACCCTGTCACGACGGTAATGATGACGATGAATCGGCGTCTGTCCGCGCGGTGCCCAGGTCTTGAGCACGTTTGGCATCAAGAGAAAACCGGACTCGTCGACGAATACTATGTGGGCGCCCAGCCGAGCGGCGTTTTTTTACCCGCGGCCATTCCTTGCGCTTCCACTGCTCGATTGTGCTCTCGTTGCGTTCAAGGGCACGTCGCTTCGGTTTCTGGTGACTCCAACCGAGGTTGTGCATGAGGCGTCCTACGTGATCGCGATGGTAGGTGACTCCAAACTCTTGCTCGATCAACTCGGCGATCCGCGCCGTGGTCCACAACTCCGTTCGATACCCGTGAGCCATTGCTCCCTTGAGCAGCAATCTCATAAAGTCGGCGGCGCTCGCCGGGTCCAAGTTTCGGTGGTCGCCCTGGCGAGGAACGTACCTTCAACCCCTGCTTCCCGCTTCGATGACGTACCTCACGCCAGCGCATGACAGAACTCGGTGCACATCCGACGACTCGGCCCACCTCGTTCAATGAATACCCCTTGTCAAGCAATCTTAGTGCGCGCCAACGCCTCTCTTCCAACACTCTTGCAGAACCCCACCGGCCGTGACATGGATGCCCTCCTTCCGGACACCCAAATGTTGCATTATTTATGCAGATGTCAATAAGCAATGAACGGGAGCATGCTCGCCCCATGACGCCCTTCCTGGAATGCGGACCGCTCAACGCGCGGACAGGCGAGGGACGCGTGTTGTTCGAAAACGTCTCGGTCTCTCTGTCGGAAAGTGAGTGTGTTTGCTTGGACGGCCCATCCGGGAGTGGAAAGTCGACTCTGCTTCGTCTTCTCACCGCGCTCGCCTGGTCGCCGGACGTATCCCGCCAGCTCGACGGAAGGACCTACCGCGGCGCTGAGCTGCCGGCTTGGCGCGCCAACGTATCCCTGATTGCTCAGGACGCGCCGATGATACGGGGTTCGGTGCTCGACAACCTCTCATTCCCATTCCTCCAGCGTGCCGGCGACGACAGACAGTTTGCCGAAATGGACGCAAAACGGTTGTTGGAAAAAGTCGGCCTTGGCGAAGTGCCGTTCGACCGAGACGTTTTGCGCCTTTCCGGCGGTGAGCGACACAGGCTGGCGCTGGTCCGCAGCCTGCTCTGGGATCCGCCAGTGCTGGTTGCCGACGAAGTGCTGTCGGGCCTTGATCCGGACGCCGCAGAGGCTTGCCTTGACCTGCTGGTGGACTTCTCCCGAAAACAGGGCCGGCTGTTGATTTGCGTCTTGCACGATCCTGCCCTCTGCAGCGCAGCCGATCGGTGCCTCCACCTGCGCGACGGGCACCTGGAAGAGAACTGATGGCCGATTTCATCGAGCTAGTACCGACGCAGCTGGCGATCGCCGCCCTCCTCGTTGTCGCGGCCGGTATCGTGTCTCTGGTCCTGCAGCTCGGCATCGAGCGGCGTCTCGGCATTGCGGCGCTGCGCACAGTGATTCAGCTTGGCTTGCTTGGCCTGGTGCTGGAGCGAGTCTTCTCACTCCGCAATCCGTTTCTTGTCGTCGGCCTCCTGGTACTCATGACCGCATTCGCCGCGCGCGAGGCAGTGAGTCGTACGTCGCGTCGCTACCGAGGCATTCTGCTGGACGCGTGGCTCACCATGGCGGTTTCGTGTTTTGCCGTCGGCGGCATCGTCACCAGTCTCGTTGTCGGCGTAGATCCATGGTACGAGCCTCAGTACGTGATCCCGCTGCTAGGGATGATACTCGGCAATTCACTGACCGGAATATCACTCGGCCTCGATCGGTTTTTGGACCATCTCGACATCCGGTCGGCCGAAGTGGAGCTACGAATCGCTTTTGGGGCCACACGCCGCGAGGCGCTGGCCGCTCCTCTCCGCGATGCAATCCGGACCGGCATGATCCCGATCATCAACTCGATGGCGGCGGCCGGCATCGTATCGCTACCGGGAATGATGACTGGGCAAATCCTCGCCGGTTCCGCGCCCATGCAGGCGGTGGCCTATCAGATCGTGGTTTTGTTCATGCTTGCCGCCGCCGTAGCGTTCGGTGCCATGTTGGTGGTAGTGCTCGCCGGTCGTCACTTCATGGGCATGGATGCGACTCTGCGGTTGGATCGCCTCGTCAAGCGGGGGAGCTAGCGTAAGTTTATTTTATGAATGGGGTCTGAATCGCCTAAGTGATTACAACAAAGCGCGTTACAGTGCAAGTTAGGTGTATACACTGACGCCCTTCAATTTGAGCGGTTTCTTATGCAGGTCCGCGAGATTGAGGCCTTCCAGTAAGCGCTCCTGATCCTCGGTCATCTCTTCGATCTGTCGCGTTGCCTTGGGTTTGCCGCGTTTGCCGCTGATTTCCAGTATCGTCGCTAACCGGATGTTGTTCAATGTGTCGAACAAGGTGTCAAGAGTGCCTTTGAAGCCGGCCTTCATGCGGGCTTCTTTCCATATCAGAGAGGCCAGAAGATAGCCGAGGATACAGGAGAAGTAATGCACCCTGATCTTCTGATCGGTCCAGTGGA
>JABMQG010000518.1 GCA_013203365.1 Planctomycetota bacterium
ATATGATCTTGCCGGCCACGGCCTGCTTTATCCAGCAGGGGCTGGGTGTCGTCGACGTGCCTAGTTTTGACCTGGCCGCGGCGTGCAGCGGGTTCATCTACGGATTAGCTGCCGCGGACGGCTTCATTGCAGGCGGGGTCTATAAAAACATCTTACTCGTGGCGGTAGACACGCTGACAAAGTTCACCGACTATGAAGATCGTGGCAGCTGCATTCTCTTCGGCGATGGGGCCGGGGCCGTCGTCATACGGGCCACCGATGAGCCTGGCAAGGGCCTGTTGTACACTAAACTCGGCGCAGATGGTGCCGGCTGGGATTTCATCCACATGCCGGCCGGCGGTTCTCGCACGCCGGCCTCGCGTCAGACCGTCGACCAGCGGCTGCATTACATCAAGATGCGAGGCAGGGACGTCTACAAGTTTGCCGTGCAGAAAATGGCGTTCCTCCTGGAAGACGGGATGGCCCAGTGCGGTCTTACGGTTGACGACGTGGATTTGGTCATTCCCCACCAGGTCAACCAGCGGATCATCGAGTCGGCCACGTCAAGAGCCAACTTCCCGATGGACAAGGTGTACATCAACATCGACCGCTTCGGAAACACCTCTGGGGCGTCCATCCCGCTGGCGATGGACGAGGCCAAGCGGGTCGGGCGATTGAAATCGGGCGACATCGTACTGCTTGTGGCCTTCGGCGCCGGCTTGACTTGGGCCGGCGGGGTAATCAAACTCTAACCTACATACAAGGCCTTGAGACCCCTATGAAGATCGCTTTTCTGTTTCCCGGGCAAGGCGCTCAACATGTCGGGATGGGCGCGGATATCTACCGGGTGTTCCCGGTGGCCAGGGATTTATTCGACCAGGCCGAGGGTATTACGCGCCTGCCATTAAAGAAGCTGTGCTTCGAAGGTCCCCAGGACCAGTTGGCGCGGACCGACGTAAGCCAGCCGGCGATCTTCACCGCGTCAATGGCCGCACTTGGTGTCTTGAAGGAACTGATGGGCGACGAGAAGTTCCCCACGCCGGACTGTTGCGCGGGTCTGAGCCTGGGCGAGTACACGGCCTTATGTGCCGGCGGTGCAATTTCATTTGCTGATGGCGTCAAATTGGTGGCCGAACGCGGGAAGTATATGCAGGCCGCCGCGACCGCCACGCCCAGTGGCATGGTCTGCCTGCTCGGCGCTGACGAAGCCCTGGCCGAGAAGATATGCAATGCCGCACGAGGCGATGGCGTGCTGGTGCCCGCGAACTTCAATTGCCCTGGTCAGATAGTCTTATCCGGCACCGAGGCGGCCTGCCGCAAGGCCGAGGCCATCGCCGTCGACTATGGCGCCGGCGGCGTGGTGCCGTTGGAAGTGGCCGGGGCGTTTCATTCGCCCCTGATGGCGCTGGCAGCGGAGAAACTGGCCGAAATTTTAAAGCAAGTGACGATCAATCCGCCGGCCGTGGCGGTGTTTTCTAATGTAACCGCTGCCGGCCATGGCGATCCGGACGAGATTCGCCGAGACCTGGTGGCCCAGTTGACCAACCCGGTCCTTTGGCAGCGGTGCTGTGAGGCGATGAAGCGGCGCGGTATCGAGCAGTACCTCGAGATCGGCCCGGGACGAGTGCTGGCGGGATTGATGCGACGGATCGACAGGGCCGGCAGAGTCAAGTGCCTCAACACCCGACTTGCCCTGGAAGAATATGCCGGAAGTGAAGCAGCTGCGTTTGTCGAAAAATCGGACTGATACCAGTAACCTCAAGGACTTTGAACACATGCCTGAGACAGGGAAGATAGCTATTGTTACCGGTGCAGCCAGGGGTATCGGCCTTGAAATATGCCGAGAACTGCTGGATGCTGGGATGACGGTGGTGGCCGTCGACATTCGCCCGGAGTTGTTCGAGGCGGCTCGGGCGTCTCTCGGCGAGCCGGGAGAGAATCTGGACTGCCGGCAACTCGATGTCACCGACAGCAAGGCCTTTACCTCGTTGGTCGACGCCGTGGTCGAAAGATATGGGCGCGTGGACGTGCTGGTCAACAATGCCGGCATCACACGCGACGGGCTGCTCATGCGAATGGATGACGCCGACTGGGAGCTGGTCTTGAAGGTGAATCTCTTTAGCGCGTTCTACGGCACGCGGGCCGTCTCAAGGTATATGGTTCGGCAGAAGTCCGGCAGTATCGTAAACATCTCCAGCTACTCAGGTTTGGAGGGTAATCGCGGGCAGGCCAACTATTCCGCCTCCAAGGCCGGGTTGATTGGCCTGACAAAGACGACGGCCAAGGAACTGGCCGGCAAAAATATCCGATGCAATGCCGTCGCGCCAGGCTTCATCGAGACCGAGATGACCGCCGTGCTGCCTCAGCAGGCCAAGGACATGGCCTTGAGCCAGATTCCGATGAAGCGAATGGGCTCCCCACGCGACATCGCCAAGGCCGTCTGCTTCCTTGCCTGCGGTGCCAGCGACTATGTCACCGCACAGGTGCTCAGTGTGGACGGCGGGATGCACACGTGACGGGGCTCTAAAGCTTTTTTACGAAATGGCGCTTGCTGTTTCTCGAATTGACTGGTATTTCGGTTGGGCTGTGTTGGAGACGTGGCGAATTTCTTTTTTAGCCAAGGTGGGGCTTGAAAGCTCCAGCCGCGCGGGATATAGTACCGCCCCAGCTTAAGTGGAACCCTTTACCGGACGTTGGGTGCGGACCTTAGTGGAGGTCATAGCAGTGACCGAGTCGATCGTAGAGAAGGTTATCGAAATCGTCAGTGAGCAGATGGGTGTGGACAAGAGCGAGATCACTCGCGAAACGTCGTTTGTGAACGACCTTAACGCTGATTCGCTGGACACGGTGGAGCTGGTCATGGAGTTTGAGGATCAGTTCGAGTTGAGCATTCCCGATGAAGAAGCTGAGAAGATTCAGACCGTCGGGCAGGCTATCGACTACATCACTGAGCATGGCGATAACGGCTAGGGGGCATCGCTGAATATGGCCGAGCGTCGGGTGGTCATAACCGGCCTGGGCACGGTGAATCCGCTGGGCTTGAACGGGTCTGATTTCTGGGACGGTATGATAGCCGGCCGCAGCGGAGTTGGCCGGATTACCAGGTTCGATCCCAGCGAGTACGAAGCACAGATCGCCGGCGAGGTGAAGGGCTTCACCGGTCCGCCAACGTCCTACATGGACAAGCGGGAAGTCAGGCGATTGGATCCGTTTGCCCAGTACGCCGTCGCCGCCGCGATCGAGGCGGTGGAGAACAGCGGGCTAGACTTCGCCAAGGAAAATCTGCTGCGCTGCGGCGTCATGGTTGGCAGCGGCATCGGGGGCCTCCAGGAGCTGGAGACACAGCACATCCGCTTGTTGGAAAAGGGCCCATCTAAGGTCTCGGCCTTCACTATACCCAAGCTGATGGTAAACGCTGCCGCCGGGAACATATCCATACTGTGGAGTCTCCAGGGCCCCAACTGCGCCGCGGTTACCGCCTGCGCATCGGCCGGGCACGCCATGGCCGACGCGAGGCACTCAATACAACGCAACGAAGTGGACGTGGTGATCTCCGGAGGCAGCGAGGCCGCTGTCACGCGGATAGGCGTCAGCAGTTTCTGTGCGATGAAGGGGCTGTCCACCCGCAACGACGAACCGGAGCGGGCGTCCAGGCCCTGGGACAGGGACCGTGACGGCTTCGTCATGGCCGATGGCGCCGGTATCGTCGTCATGGAGGAACTCCAGCACGCCAAGGCACGCGGCGCGAGGATCTACTGCGAAGTCATCGGCTCCGGCGCCAGTGCCGACGGGTACCACCTCACCGCGCCTGAACCTGACGGCAAGGGTGCTGCACTGGCCATGCAAAGGGCTCTCGCCGACGCAATGGTCAGCCCGGAGCAGGTGCAGTACATCAACGCCCACGGCACGAGCACGGTCCTGGGAGACATAGGCGAGACCCGGGCCGTCAAACGTATCTTCGGCCACTACGCCCTCAACGGGCTCATGATCAGTTCAACCAAGAGTTTCATCGGCCACTCGCTCGGCGCCAGCGGCGGCATCGAGATGGTGGCGCTGGCGATGAGTATCAACAAAAAAATCGTCCTGCCCACACTGAACCTTCAAAACCCTGGGCCGGAATGCGATCTGGAC
>JABMQG010000519.1 GCA_013203365.1 Planctomycetota bacterium
GTCCGAGTAGTCCCGATCATCCATCACTTGGAGCAGCTTGCACGCACAGGCTTGTTCAAGGTCTACCCCAATCTCAAGGCTACCGGGGTGGAAAACAGTATCTGTTTTTCCCAACCGCGGATCGTGACTGTGGTGACGCAGTGGCTCACTGAACTGGGACAAATACCCGACGTTTTTGACGTGATGATCTGGTTGTCCGAGGAGGGCAAGGGTTGCCTTTGTGCGGAGTGCGCAAAGCATGATCGTTTTGTGAACGAAGTGCGCGTGTGTATCGCTGCCTGGGAGAGGGCGCGGAAAGTGTGCCCGCAACTCGGCCTGCGCCTCTTGTTGACCCAGGCCAGCTACGAGTCTAACGACAGCGTGCTGGCCGCCATTCCGCCTGGTGTCAAGGTTTCTTACTATCACGGCGGGTTAACCTACAACACCACGCGTAAGCCAATGATTTATCCAGCGCTGGAGACCTACGCGAAAAAGGGACGCTGGTTGGGCGTGTACCCCACCATCAGTGCCAGTTGGCGCATCGTGGCGCCCTTCAGCAACCCATCCTTTGTTCATTACCGGATGAATGAGTTCGTGGACAAAGGCCTGACCTGTCTGGTGGCATACTGCGTACCGAGCAACTGGTACTACGAAGCGAACCTGGCGGCAGCTCTCGAGTGGTCTTGGAACGCCAAGGGCCGGAGCCCGTGGGAATTCGCCATGGCTTACGCGACCCGGCGCGGGATCAAGGAGCCTGCGAAGTTCGCGGCTTGGAGCGAGCTGCTTGGCCCGGTCAGTTGGGATGTGTACGGATCGAATTTCCCCTATCGTGAAGTCTACGGCGGCACAGACAAGATTGTCCGCGGATCGATCAGCATGGGAACGGGGATTATCGCCGAGTTCAAGCATGAAGAACGATTGGTTGAGGATTTGGCAACCTGTGAGAAGGCGCTGGCGCTGGCGCTGGAGCTCAAAGACGAAGGCGTTATCTTGGAGACTGAGATCGTCCAGCGCTACGTTCGTATTCTGAAGGCGGTGTGGGAACTGAGCAAGCTGGTGCATGGCAAAGTGGTGAACGAGCCGGACCGCGACAAGGCGGGCAAGTACTTCGAACTTTTCAGCACAGCCTGCGACGAGTTGGTTGTGCTCTACCCGAAGTGGGCCAATGCCGTTGCCCCCCAGCTTACGGGCAAGGAGCCCAAACGATTCTGGGACACCGTGAACACCATGGAACGACTGGCCGGGCGAATGGGGACAGTCATGGAGGATTGTGGCTTCGAAGACAAGAATAGGCCCTATCGGCTACACGTCATCGGAAACTGGAAGACTGAAGAATTTGAGCAGCAGCAAAGCCAAACGCGTCGGTTGGCTGTGACAGATGTCCTCAAGGGAGAAGGCGTTTACATCTTCCAGCCGAAATACCGGAAAGGAACGCTCGGGCTCACTGTCTCCAAGGCCCAACTGGTTTCCTCTCCCAATGCCCACCCGGACAGCATTCGTGTGGAGGCGCAAGACGAACACCAGTGCCACGCCGGGGCGTGGGTGAAGGGAGATATATACAAGCTCCAGTTGAAACAGTACGTTCCTGACCGTGGCTATGCCGTAATCGCAACGATCCGTGGCGGCAAGACTACGAACGGAGAATTCTGGTTCCGGAAGCAGAGGGCCGAGGAATAGACTGAGGTCGTCCCCACGGTCTTGTGTGCAAGCAGAGCTGGCGCGGCAACCCGCGCTTTCTGCACTTGGCGAGCGCCGGGCTTGAGCCTGAAGGCATGTTCGGGACAAACCATCGTGTGGAAACTGTTCGCGCCAACGCCACACCGGACCGGCCGTTGGAATTGGCTGCTCTGCTGTACGTCAACGGCGATTCAAACAAAACCGAACTTCAATTGACGAAGACGCCGGCTGGGTGGCGGATAGATGGCCCCGATGGCGCTGAATTCGTCACTGTGGATATTGCGGGCAGCCGTATTTCCGCGGCATCGGAACAGGGCACGGCAACGGTCGGGGCAGCGACGACAGCATCAACTCCGTCTCACGCCCAAGCGCTGTCTGCCGAACCGGTGCCGCCGGCCGCCACGCTGCCGCTGCAGCCGCCTGTCCGGCCCATTTCATTGCAGTGCCATCGGGCAAGGTGTATCTGGTCAGCGCGACAGGAGAGCTCCTTGGTTGCCAGGAGCTTCCCAGCGAAGTGACCGGACTGCTGCGGCCTGGCGACCAGCGCACCGGAAACACTGTGCTGCTGGGCACTCGCGATGGGCGCTTGATGCTTCTGACCAAGCCGCAACAATGAGCTGTTGGGACGGACGAAGGTAATTATTGAGATCCAACTCGAGGATTAGTGGCTCACCCGCTGGAAACTGCTATGAAAAACAAGAAAAGCAAACTGAGAACTTCGCACCTTTTTTGCAGAGCAAGAAAGCATTTCATGCGGCCCGATATAGTGTCGGACGACGCAACGCATGATTGGTTTCGAGGGACAGGGTTAGGTTGCGGATATTCCGCATTAATCTCCATGCCTGCAAATGCCTATCGTCGATGCATTCCTGCTATCGCCATCCTGCTCGGCGTGTTCTTGCTGCCGACCCAGGCTCTGGATCTTGTCCGCGAGGGGAAGGCCCAGGCGACGATCGCGGTTGCCGAGAACGCGCCTTTCTTCCAGCGCGGCGCGGCGCGCTACATTCGTGATTACCTGCAGGAGGCCACTGGTTGCCGGTTGCCGATCATGGTGGACACTGCTGTGCCGGCAGAAGGCACGATCATTTCGGTCGGCCATACGCAGTTGGCCCAAGCGGCCGGCATCACAACTGATGACTTGAAGTGGGATGGGTGTCGGCTGGTTGTGAAGGGCCGCGTTTTGTATGTACTCGGCCGCGACGTCGCGCCGCTGCCGGCGTGCAAGAGCGTCAGCCACTTGCGCGGGGCCGGGGCGCAAGGCACGGCCCGGGCCGCCGGGCTGTTTCTTGAAGAACACCTCGGAGTGCGCTGGTTTCTGCCGACCACCGAGGGCGTCTACGTACCTGCCTTGGCAGAAGTCACGGTTCCGGATGACCTGAACCGCACCTTCGAGCCGGCCTTTGCCTACACCAGTCTCTCATTCCGTTACCCGCACCCCCTTGACTCCATCGCAATGAACCAGCGTGAGGCGATCAAGTTTCGTAGCTACGGCGGCCATTCCTGGTATGCACACGTCCCGGTCGAGAC
>JABMQG010000520.1 GCA_013203365.1 Planctomycetota bacterium
CCGCGGCTCAGGGCCGGATGGAGCACGAATATAAGGAGTCTCACGATGGCACGGAAGAACTTTCGACGTTGTGCAGCGGTCCTCTCGATCGTCGTTTGCTTGTTCAGCGCGCGCAGCGTGATCGGCGCGACGGTTCGGACGTCCCACTTCTGCGAAATCACGGACACCGAGGGCGTGGTGAAGATCCAGGGGATGCCCAACGAAGACATCAATACCGCGAGGAAGGCCCAGAAGGAGGAGTACCGGGATGCGTTGAAGGACTGGACCGACGCCCGGAAGGAATGGGCCAAGGCGGCCGGTGCGAGGCCCTATCCGGTGCCGAAGCCCATATCGCCGAGAATAAGGAAACTGTCGAGAGTCCCCGCCACGAGGACGAAGCACGACAAGGCCTTCGAGCGCTACCGGGACAAGCTCGAGGTCTGGAACGTTTGCATCATCCAAGGTGTAGACGGCTTGCGGGCGGCCAAGGCCATCCGCCGCGACAAGATGCATCTCGAGAAGACAAAGCTCTTGACGGAGTACGCCGAGCAGGCGATCGAGTATCTCACGGAGCGCAAGGAAGACCCCGAGGGAACGAAGGATAACAAGCCTCCGAAGAGGCCGGTCGTTTCGATCTTCAGGGGCGGCCTGCGAAAAGCGGAGCAGGCCGACACGCTGGCGGAGAAGCTGACGGAGAAGCTGGCGAAGAAGCAGGACGGCGACTAGAAGACCGAAGGCGAGGGGAACGACGAGTAAGGCGGGTCCCGCCCGTTCGCCGCAACACATCGAGGGCCGCCGCACCGGTGTCTATTCCCCGGCTGGCTTCCCCTGAAGATCGCGGGCTTTCTTCAGCAGATTCGCCACCCGCTTGCGCAAGCTGGACGACGTAATCTGGAGTTTCGCCGCCTCGCCGCATGTCTGTTCCGCATCGGCATACTTCTCGGCCGCGATCTGGCTCTCGATGAGGCGGAAGTAGATCGACAACTTGCTCGGATGCGTCCCGATCAGGTCGACCGCCTTCCGGTAGTATTCCGCCGCGGCCGCGTGCCGGCGCCGGCTGCTGTGGAGATTGGCGATCCGCAGCGGCACGGTCGACTTGTCCGGATACTTCTCGAGAATCTTCTTCGCCCACGCAAGAACCTTCTTCTCGTTCTTTTCGCCCGGCATCTGCGAGACGGCGTCGGCGAGATACATGTCGAACCGCTTCGGATTGAGCGCCATCAGGCGTTCATACATCGCAAGCGCCTTGTCGGGCTGGCCCGTATCGACGTACAGCCTCGTCAAGCGTTCGCCGGCGTCGACGTCGGCGGGATCGGCCTTAAGGATCTGCTGGTATTTCCGAATCGCCTTGCCGGGCAGTTTCAGCAGCCCGCTCCCGTCGTAGATCTCAGCCAGCAGGCGCAGCGTCGCCGTGTCCTTCGGGTCCTTCCTCACCATCGCTTCGTATTCGTTGACCTTCGCCTGCAGCTTGCCGAACCGCCCCAGGGCCGAATGCAGCCGCCGGAGCGACCACTCCCTTTGATCGTCGTCGCGCGACAGCTTGACGATGACCGCCAACTCCCTGATCTGCTCGTCCGCCTTGCCCCCCTCGCCGAGCGCCAGCGCACGGTCCATGTGGTACTTCCGGAGTTGCGCCACGTCGTCCTTGTCCACCAGGCGGATCGTGCGGCGTAGCTCGGCCGCCGCCTTGTCCCACCACCGGGCGCGCATGTAGATCCGGTCGACCAGTTCGAACGAGAGTTTCTCCTTCTTCGCCCGGTCGGTCTCGATATCGAACGCCTTCAGTTGCAGCGTCTCTGCCGTCTTGAAGTGCCCGAACGCGGCGTGCACCCGGGCCAGCGCCGTGTAGTAGTCCGGCGTCTGCCCCTTGAGCGGCCGCGGCAACGTCTCGTCCTCGACCTTCGCCTCCGCCGCAACGGCCGCGCCGGCCCACGCGAGCACGAGCCCGCACAGCAGCACCGATGTGATTCGTTTCATCTGCATTCCCCATTCTGGATGGCAAGTTCCATACACCCAATACACCAATTCTATAGCCCCGCGGCACACAGGTCAAAGCGCAACTGAGTGGATACTCCGAACACGGGGAATCTCGGCACCGACGACCGACTCCGCCTCAGAAATCGTCCTCGAAACAACCGACGACGAGAGCGAGGGCGAGAACGAGGGAAGCGCGGGCATTGGGGCTGTTGAAGAAGAGGCAGGAGACCGCCGACTTACAAAGTCGGCCTACAGAAACGACCGTGTCGCGGCGATCTGCCGTTTCTTGTAGGCCCGCTTTGTAAGCGGGCGGGCTTCTTCAAC
>JABMQG010000521.1 GCA_013203365.1 Planctomycetota bacterium
AGGTAGTCTGGTCCATTGGTTGGTCGAAGCGGATGCGGATCTCTTGAAGACTGGGATCGACGTCTTGTGCGCCATGGACGGGATAGGTTTCGACAACGACAGGTTCCGAGCCCAATGCCGTGGCAGCTTGTGACGTAGCATTCGGCGTAGGTTCAACGTGCCTGGAGTCAGACGCCAGGTAGAGAGCAAGCGTCACAAGCAGGGGTACTATCATTAAAGTCAGCAGCATCAGCCATGCTGCAGGTCGGCCCCAGTTAAAGTCCCAGCCGATGCCGAATCGCTTTTCGATAAATACTGCCGGGTCCTCGGGATTGTAGTAGAATAGCCCTAGCTTCCACGCAGAATCCGGCGTGCGGTCGCCTACCGGCCGTTCACTAGGTGACTTTGCCTCATCGAGGGAGTTGACACTCAGTCGCCATCCGCCCTGGCCAGTGCGCGCAAGGATGACAATCGTAATAGTAGTGAGGACCAATTCAGATGCAACGAACACATAGAACCACATCGGCAGAGGGCTGTTCATCCCAACAAGCAACGGCAACAGACCCAACGTTCCTATCGTCAGGCTGAACCAGTATGCCATGCCCAAGGATACCCACTGCGTTATACGCAAGAATCTGCCCTCCCGTGTTGCACCAGGACCGCGAGCATGGATGCGACGGCTGAAACGGCCCAGGGCCCATGCAATCGCCAGCATCATCAGCCAGCACGTCATACCCATCGCCGGAAGAAAAAACACGCTGGCAATGCCGCGGTCGGCCCATGCATCGGGTTGTCCGCTCGGGCCCCAATGCGTAGGAAAGCGGCCTGGAATGTCTTGCCACCGCAGGCCGAGATAGGCGACAAAAACGGCCAAGATAAGCGGCGGACCAAGCCACCACCACCGGCCGGCCAGCGGCGTTGGTCTCGGCTGAATAGCCGCGTCCCGCGTCGGCGCGGACGGGACGGCATAGCCAAGGACACGCCGTCGAGCCGCCGCCACGGATGCCATCGATCCAATCGTCTGCCAGAGCAACCCAGCCACGAGCAACGCCACATAGAGCGCCGGGGTGCCCAGTGCTGGAAGGCTGCTGAGCACCAGGCCGCTGCCGATCAGACTGTGCAGAGCTACCTGTCTTCGATAGCGTTGCTCGATCCGTTTGGCCTCGGGGGTGTGACGGAATTCCGGTTGAACCGTTACAGAGAAGTATATGTCCGGCCGAGTCCAACGAGGCATGTAGGATAACAATGCCCAGCATAGCCAGACGAGTCCGGCAAAAACGCCCGCCATGATAACGCCCTGGAGCAGAGGTATTTCGTTCACTATCCGTTCCCTTTCGCGACTAGATTATGGGAGACATCCTGCAGGATCTGTGCAACGCGCCGACGGTTTATGCCATTGGCGACGGACTGTGCCGCCAATTCTGTGATACGCTGGGCGAGGCGAACTTCATCGCCGGGCCCAGGCTGCGGGACGTTGCGGGCCAGAACAGTTGCCCCCCGTCCGCGTCGCAAGTCCACCCACCCCTCATCGGCCAGAGCACGGTAGGCCTCGGCCACTGTGTTGTGATGCACTGTCAGGTCAGCGGCCAATTGCCGCACAGGCGGAAGTCGCTGCCCTGGTTTCAGCACGCCGGCAACGAGCATTGCTCGCAGCCCATCGATAATCTGCCGATACGCCGGCACGTCACTTCCAAAGTCGATATGTAAGGTGTCGTTCATTGTCTATTGTACATGTACACTATACAAATCTTGCTGTCAAGATAACAAGTCAAAAAAAAACACAGCGTACAAACCACGAGTTCCCAGGTAATCGTAATGGTCAGCGGAGGCGTCGCGGATGTGACGTTCAAGTCGCCAGTCGTAGTAGTCACCCTGTACGACATGACGTGGAGGGCTCGGACGAGAACGAGCCCGGCTTGTCCCGGGGCCCGGATGGGCAGCTCTGCTGCATCCGTGAGTGGGCTCCGTCCGAGAAGATCATCGGCTCAGAAAACTGGCCGATTACAAAGAAGGACCGCGAAGGCAGCTACTGCCGCACCTGGAAGTGCCCAGACTGCGGCCGAATGATCGATCATTCCTGGGATAACCCGGGACAGGATAAACCGGGGTTCCCGGAATCAGTTGTCAGCCGTTTGACCCAGCCAGCCTAACAGATGAGGAGCGAGCCTTCACTCAAAGGCCCGCCAGATGGTCAGTTTCACAGTATGCTCAACTGCGCCGTCGAATCAGTGTCAGGCCGCCGAGAGCCAGCAGCGATAGCGCCGCCGGTTCGGGGACGGAGGCGCCCAGGTCGCCGCAGGTCTGGCCGAAGTTCGGCTGGAAGATCATCCA